>CAZZLF010000061.1:0-8478 GCA_964654965.1 uncultured Bdellovibrio sp. | reverse complement strand
AGCTTTATTTTTTTGCATGAACTCTTCATTGGTCAGTTTCAATTCCTGCATCTCGTTTGTATAGGACTCAAAATGCTTGTGGAATTCTTGGTCACTTTTTTCCAAATTTGATCGCAATTCCGCAATCGTCGATAAGGACTTTTGTCGTTCTTCTTCCATCTTGGATTTGTAATCCTCGAGTTCCGAAAAAATGGAATCAAGTTGAATCATCACTTCAGACTTTCGATCATTCCAAGTTTGAAGTGCGTTTCTGGCTTCCTGAATCTGATTTTGAAGATAAAGATACTTTTTATGGTCCATACCCTATTCATTGTGATTCACCGTATCTGAAAACCCAATGGAAATCTTTTGACTGCTTTCTCTTCACGCTAATTCATGACAAAGTTGAGATATGAAAGTTTTTTGGCGGTCGCTATCAGCCCTATCCCTCATTTTATGCTGCAATCCCCCTGCATATGCTAAATACTTCGAAACCAACCTGGCGATGGCAATCAGCGCATCTGCGCCTTCAGAACGATTCAGTGGAAGCAATTTGAGATGGACTGGTAACGCGTCCACGGGAATGGGGATTTTTCTCGCCACTAACCTTGGAAACAGCCCTTTTGATATGGAAAGTGGCGTCATCTATCAGAACGAAAACCTGGAAAGAGTTCAAGGCTCCGATACCCTTACGCGTAAGACCCATCAGCTTCAGATTCCGCTTTTAATTCGCTACCACTTTGACGAGAAAATGGCCATTGGACTGGGGGGTTATACCACGATTGCACAAGGGTCCGTCCTTCAGGAAGTGAACCAAATCGGAACTTTAAGCAGCTATATCGACTCTGGAATAAAAACTCGAGATTTTGGACTTTTACTGAGTGCCCGAGCCAGCCTTAAAATCATGGAGCATTGGTACCTCATCATTGATGGCAGATATCAACACGGCTTAAGTAATCTCGCCTCCATCCCCCCTCGAGCTTCTCAAGACTTCCTCAATACGAGAACGTTTCAGGCATACTTGGGGATCAGCTATCGCTTCGGTCTTTGATCATTTCAATCGTTAACGATCAAATCTCGCCAGTCCTGAATGGATAACAGAGCCCGTGCATCCACTGGCATCAGAGGATGAGCATGAAGAACTTGTATGAATGGGAATCCCGCTGATGAGGAGGACTCCATTCCTGCAAGAGAATCTTCAAAAACGAGAACATCCTGAGACTCAATCAGCATTCCTGATTCCGAATGAATTTTTTTTCGAATTTCCTCAAAAGCAGTTAAAAATGGCAAGGGACTGGGCTTTCCCTCTTGATAGTTTTCTGCTGACCAGATTTGGTCAAAAAAAGACTCCAATCCGATGGAACGCAAGATGATTTCAACTTCATCTCGCGAAGACCCTGTCACAATACCCATAAAATGAGCCATGGACTTGAACTCCGAAAGTTTTCTCAAAACGCCGGGAACCAACTCCACACCTTCATATAATTGCTGACGATATTTTGACTTTAAGTCGACTTCGAGTTGCACCGGATCCAGAGAAAGAGAATAATGAAGGATCATATCTCGGATCGCCGATTTCCAGGTTCTCCCCACGATCATTCCTGAAACATTTTTCAAATGGGACTCTTGTGTAAAAAGTCTTTTCTCGACACAATAATCAGAGATAACCTTCATGGCGAGCTTTTCTGTATCCACCAAAGTTCCGTCAAGATCAAAAAGCAAGACTTTATTTTTCACTTGAATCGATTTCATTCTGACCTTTTCCCCCTACTGATCTTAGAGAACATTTATAATAAAAGCAGATTTTCAGGCTTTTTTTAATATTTTTTTTATTTTTTCACTTGCCGAGATGATTTTTCCTCAATAAAACTATCAGACATAAGGAGACAACAATGGCTAAAAAAGCTGCAAAAAAGAAATATTCTTTCATCAATGAAGTTTACGAAGGCGTTTTGAACATCGCTGAAGTGAGCAAAAACGGTTCAATTAAATTGAAGCGTTCTGAACTGAAAGACCTCATTGAAAACACCTTCAGTAAAGGTGCAAAACTTGCTGCAGGCGGAGAGCGCGTTCGCTTTCCAGTAATCGGCGCAATCGTTCGCCGTGACGTGAAAGCTCGTAAAGCTGGAAAAGGCGTAAACCCATTCACTGGTGAAACAGTTGATGTAAAAGCACGTCCTGCTTCCAAAAAGCCTCGCTGGTCTTTCCCTAAGACCCTCAAAGACACTTTCGCTGACAAGAAAAACTGGTAATTCTCGAATCAGCATTATTACCAAATAAAGCTTAGAAGCAAAAAAATCCAAAAAGCCCGGACAACACTCTTTGAGTCTGTTCGGGCTTTTTTTATTTGTAAAACAACTCGCTAGCGAGCTAGATTATCTGCAAGTTGAGTCCAATACAACGCAACTGATAAACTCCGGCAAAAAAGCCTTGGAACACGAATATGAAATTAGTCACTTTGATTGCAAACGATCGAACTTTTCACATCGGCGCCCTCATCACCCATCTTCCTTTTGGTCAGAACAAGATTGTGGACTTTTACGAAATTGAAAAATCCTCACTCTATCAGGACATGGTTGAGTTCATCCGCAATCAAAAGACCACCCTTCCCTGGGCAAAAGAACAGATCGCTCTCGCTCAAAACAACAAACTCCCCTCTCATTGCATTTTGAATGAAAGCGAAGTCACCTTTGCAGCCCCCATTCCAAAGCCGGTTTCCTGCCGGGATGGATATGCCTTTCGACAGCACGTAGAGTCCGCTCGAAAAGGCCGCGGACTTCCCATGATTCCTGAGTTTGATCTTTTTCCGACCTTCTACTTCACCAATCATCTGGCAATTGTTGGACCGGGTGAAGTGTTTGTGATGGAAAAAGCCCTTGAAAGACTTGATTTTGAGCTAGAAGTTGCCATCGTCACCGGTAAAGAAGGAAGAAACATTCCTGCCAGTAAAGCAGATGACTATATTTTTGGTTACATGATCATGAATGACTGGTCAGCCCGGGAATTTCAGACCCAGGAAATGAAGCTCAATCTCGGTCCCGCCAAAGGAAAAGATTTTGCAACGGGCTTGGGACCTTATCTCGTAACCAAGGATGAATTAGAAAAATATCGAATTCCAGGTCCAAACGGAGAACGCTTCGATCTTCGAATGACTGCTTTTCATAATGGCAAACAAGTTTCTGATGGAAATTTAAAAGACATGAACTGGACTTTTGCCCAGATCCTCGAAAGAGTCAGTTACGGCGTTACCGTTCAACCAGGTGAAGTAATCGGGTCTGGAACGGTAGGCACTGGTTGCTATATGGAACTCAACCTCTCCAAAGTAACAGACAACGTTTGGATTCATCCGAACGATCAATTTGCATTAGAAGTGGAAGGACTGGGGAGACTGGAAAACACAATCCGTAAGGCTAATTCCTGAACCATGATTAAACTTTATCATTATTGGAGATCCACCAGCAGTTGGCGAGTTCGATGGGCACTTGATTATAAAAAAATTCCTCATGAGTTGGTGCACATCAACTTACTGAATGGTGAATCCGAAACGCCTTCACACCTTGCCCGTCATCCAGCCGGCTTTGTGCCTGTCTTGGAAATTGAAACGGGTGAAACCCTGGTGGAATCTCTTGCGATTCTAAACTATCTTGAATCGACATTTCCGGATCGCCTTCCTCTTTTTTCCAAAGATCCATTTGCTCGCGCAAGTGCTTTGTCCTTGGCTGAAGTGATCAATTCGGGAACCCATCCACTTCAAAATCCGCCTGTATCCGCCTATTTGTCAGAACACTTTGGAGCCACTCCTGAACAACAAACCCAGTGGAATCAACACTGGATTCGTCACGGACTTCAACTTTACGAAAACCTGCTACCTTCATCGATTCTTCACTCACCTTCCCCATTCAGTCTGGAGAATGGCTTTTCGATTGCAGACGTCTGCTTAATGCCACAACTCTATAACGCCCACCGCTATGGAGTGGGACTTCGAGATTTTCCAAAAATTCTCGCCATTGAGGCAAATTTGTCCACTATGGACAGCTATTTGAGCTCTCATCCTGATCGCTGCAAACCAATTGAGGCTTGATCTGCCCAAAAACTTAAGGGAGAATTACAGTTATGAAGCGGGAAGTTCCAATTCGAATTTTTTCGGCAGTATTGTTGATTGTTTTTTCCATGATGAACAGTTCTTGTTCAAAGGAAAATCAGAATGCTAAACGGGTGATTCAATCCGGGGACTCGGAATCCATTCCCATTGAAAATTCCAAACTCGTCAATTGCCGATTCAGCAACCCTAATCCCAGCTACACATTTGGTTCTACCATTACCCAGAACACCATTATTTGTGACGAGGGTGTGGCTAAAAAAGTAGAACAATTGACTCCATCTCCCTTGCCCAGCGGCATCCAGCTTAATGCTGATTCCCTTAGCTTGACTGGAACTGCAAATGAACGGGTGATCCAAGCTCCTTACGAGTTTTATCTCGAAAATGAAGCCGGTTACACCATCATCAAGATTCAGATTTCAATTCAGTAACTTTACCGTATATTGTTCAAATATGTTCCAGACTTGCTACCTTTTCGGGCGAATCCTTATTCCGCTTCTGGCGATTGCGTTTCATTCGACCGCTCATGCTGGCCTCAAAGAATTACGATGGGCTGCTGACGCTAAAGCGGGCGCACCCTACATGTTTGTGGACCCTCAAAACCCTGATAAAATGATGGGGTTCGAAAAAGACATTCTGGAGATGATCGCTGAAAAGATGGGGCGAAAACTCGTGTTTGTCCAGAACGAGTGGGAATCTTTGATCCCTGGACTAGAACGTGGCGATTATGATGTAGCCGCCAATGGGATCGAAATCACTGCAGAAAGAAAAAGAGAAGTAAACTTCTCTGATCCTTATTACGCCACTTTTGAACAAATTGTCACTCGAGCTGACGACTACCGCATGGATGAGGGCCTCAAATCTCTAGACGGTAAAAAAGTAGGGACCCTGAAAGCATCCCTCGCTCATTACATTCTCGAGAAAGAAACCAAAGCAAAAATAGTCTTCTATGAGCAGGAGACCAGTGGCTACAAGGATGTCGAAAATGGAAGAATCGACTGTTTCTTCATTGATTATCCGATCGCACTTTACTATGCCCTATCTAATCAAAAACTGAAGGCTTCCGGACAACCCATCGGAAAAATGTTCTACGGAATAGCCGTCTCCAAAAAAAATCCTGAATTGCTAAATGAAATCAATCGTGCCCTTCTTGAAACCATCGAGGATGGTGAATATGAAAAAATTTTAGCAAAATGGAATTTGATCCACCCCTTCACCAGCGATGCCCTTGGTCTGAAAACCAAGGTCATGAACCACAAAGATGAATATAAAAAAATCACCTCTGAGCAAGGTAAAAGCATCACCTTCAGTGAACGCATTAAACGCTATGCCACGCTTCTACCACTTCTGATAAAGGGCGCACTCACTTCTATTAAAGTCTCCATGGCTTCGATGCTGCTCGCAATTGCATTTGGACTGATCTTGGCACTGATGCGACTCTACGGAAACTCAGTGACTTCACTGACCTCGCAGGCAATTGTGGAACTACTTCGAGGAACACCACTTCTCATTCAACTCTATTTGATCTTCTTTGGACTACCTTATCTTGGAATTCACCTTTCACCCTTTTGGGCAGCAGTGATCGGCCTTGGAATGAATTACGGTGCTTACGAAGCTGAAAACTATCGAGCCGGAATCGAAGCAGTACCTCACAACCAACTAGAAGCGGCACAGGCGCTGGCCTTGAATCCACTTCAGCGATTTGTCTATGTTGTTTTTCCTCAAGCATACCGCATCATTCTTCCGCCGATGACCAATGACTTTATTTCGCTGATTAAAGATTCGTCCTTGGTTTCGGTGATCACCATGGTGGAACTCACCACCATTTATTCTCAACTTGCTTCCACTTATTTTGACCACCTTGGATTGGGAATTCTGGTTGCCATGATGTACTTCCTTCTGGGATATCCATTTGTCAGAATTGCCCGCAAACTTGAAAAAAACATGAAGAAGAAAAGATGACCCTGCAATCATTTACCCGAAATACTTTTTTGATTTATCTGATCCTTTCTGCAACCGCGATGGCACCGATGAACATCAGTTTTTTTCTGGTCTTGCTTTCCTGGATCCTCACTCGAAGAAGCCCTCAGCCTTTTTATTTCAAGGATTTTGAAAATTCAGCTGTTTTTCGTTCTTATCGTTTTTGGGCCTTAGCACTTTTAATCACCTGCTGGGGAAGCTTGATCGCTGCAAAGTTTTTTCCATTTGCATATGCAGACCATGCTCCGGAAATCACGTTTCATGGCTTTACCAAAATCTGGTACTTATGCATTCCCGCTGTTTTAGTCGGTGTATATGAATGGTTGAATCGAAAACCATCTGCCATCACCCTTCCATCCGCACTTAATCCTTGGTGGATCATGACCATATTTTACCTGTTCATTGCCATCATCCAATATTTTACAGGTTGGCCATTAAAACAACCCATACCGACGAATCCAGGAAGATTTCATGCAATTCTCTTTCTTGGGCATCACCTTTCCACTTCTAGTGTAATAATTTTTCCAGCCTTTACAGCTCTTGCATTGGCATTTGGAAAGTGGTCTAGAAAACGAAACCCATCTCTACATGAAAAATCTGAATTGTTTCAATCTCGATTTCTCTGGATGGTGGGTATATCCGGCATCATCATCCTTTTTCTTTCCTACGCCCGAACGGGATGGCTTGCCATTTTGATCGGATTGGCGATTTTATTCCAGAAGTTTTTCGGCCGTCACATGAACCGCAGACAATGGTTCACCGGAATCAGCTCGATCATCATTTTTCTAGCCGTATTTTCACAAACCTCTTTGGTGAAAGAAAGAATTGAAAAACTGATCGGTATCAGTGAACGATTCCAGCTATGGAAAGCCAATTTTGATTTCTTTCTACACCGCCCCCTTACAGGAATAGGCTGGTTAAAAACTCAAGAAATGTCCCAGTATTATTTCAAATCTATTGATCCAGAAAATTATCGGACATATTTTTGGGGACATGCCCATAGCAATTTCTTTGAAATGCTGGGTGGAACTGGTCTCATCGGTCTTTTGGCATTTTTCGGTTGGAGCTGGTTCACATTGAGACAGTCTTTTTTACTTTCCCAAAAATTTGAAAAAACAGGACAGAGCGAACTTTCAGATTTGGCATTTGGAATTTTTGTATCGCTGATCTTGTTACACTTCAATGGTCTGACCAATGTCACCTTCTGGGAAGGAAAAGTCATGCATCAACAAATGATTGCTGTCGGCTTGATTCTCATTCTTGATCGCAAACTTTCTCGATCTATCGCCTAATCATTATTTTTTTGAGGAAAAAGGACGTTGTGGGTTGCGGTAATGAGTCGCATTCATACAACGCAACTCATTCATTGCACGTTGCCGACTCCCCTTTGTTAATAATAATTCAATGCGTATTTAATAAATTTCATTTGCTCATTTGACTTCTGCACCTGCGCTTCCGCTATGATCACTCCATTGTGAGGGAAACGATGAAAAAAGAAGAACACAAAAACAATCAATGGCCGATGTTAGCGCTAAAAAATACAACCATTTTTCCAGGTACTGTAGTTCCGATTCGAGCAATGAGAGACTTTAGTGTCCACGCAATCGAATCGGCGATTCAAAATGGCGGCTTACTTCTCACCGTGAGTGAAAACGAAACTGAAAATAATTATCAACTTCCTATTGTTGAGCGATTAGCAAAAGTAGCAACGTTGACCAGGATTGAAAAACATTCTGGAAATAAAAAAGAAGGATACAACCTGATGCTTCACGGTTTATCCAGGATTAAAATTAATCAATTCGAAAAGAATGAGACCTTTTACTCGTGTTACGGTGAAATTTTAGATGATCAAAATGATTTAGATGAAAAAAACACTAAAGAACTGAAGGAAAAGATCATCCATCAGGCAAAATCCATGTTTGAACTGGTTTCAGCAAACACCTCTGGAATAGAAGAGCAACTGGAATCAATTCAAGATCTTTCACTTTTAACACATGTTTGCATTGCTCATCTTGACCTTTCATTTGAAGAAAGAATCCATTTTTTAGGGAATGCCTCTGTTAGAGAGCGTTCAAATCAACTTCTTCAGATGCTTGAAAAAAGAAAACAAGAACTTGAAGTTAAAAACGAAGTCCATTCTCGCATGAGTGAACGGATGGGAAAACAACAGAGAGAAGCACTCTTACGTGAACAACTTCGTACGATTCAGGAAGAGCTAGGCGATCGAAACAGGAAAAATGGGACAGACTATCGTCAACGCATTCATGATGCGGGCTTGCCTCCTGAAGTGTTTCAAATCGCCATGGATGAACTTGATCGAATGGAATCCAATGGTAACCAATCCCAGGAATCAGCGGTGATTCGAAATTACCTTGACCTATTGATTGCCTTACCTTGGAAAAATGAAACGGATGAAACTC
>CAZZLF010000060.1:0-8497 GCA_964654965.1 uncultured Bdellovibrio sp. | reverse complement strand
CAACACCAACAGGAATTAGGTTCACTAAAGCAGGAAACTTTAAATTATCTCCTGAAGGTAAGGTTGTAAGTTCTGAGGGCTATCCTGTTTTATCAAAAGGAGTTGAAGGTGCTTCAGATCAAGGAATAGGTCGAGAAATCAGCATTTCAGACCGTGAGGGTTCATTTCATGTGAATGAACAAGGAGAGGTTTACGTTGGAGATGAAAAGGTTGCAGACTTGAGTATTGTAGAGTTTTCAAAATTGAATTTTATACGGAAAGTGGGTGGGACAAATTTTGAAAATAAAGACCCACAGCAAAACCCTCCCCTACCAGCCACGAATACAGTCGTCAAACAGGGAATGGTTGAGACATCGAATGTTAATCCAGTTCAAGAAATCAGTAATCTGATTCGTGCTAACAGGATGTTTGAACAGGATTTAAAAGCCATGAAAACGGTAAATGAGATGCTTTCAAAAGAAGTCAACGACATCGGAAAGTATTAAAAGGGAGAAATTTAAAATGTTAAGAGCACTCAATACATCATCTACAGGTTTGGAAGCACAACAGGCCAACATTGACCGAATAGCGAATGATCTGGCTAATGTGAATACAGATGGATATAAAAGAGAAGTCACCGAGTTCAACGATCTAATGTATGAAAATGTTAAAGATCCAGGAGCAAGGCAAGGTGCAAGTTCAGTAACGCCTGTTGGGATTCAAAAGGGAATGGGTGTGAAAGTCGGAGCAAATCACAAAATTTTCGAACAAGGTTCTAGTAGAATAACAAATAATCCCTATGACTTGATGATTGAAGGAAAGGGATTTATGCAGGTTAAATTACCAAACACTGGTGAAACTGTTTATACTAGGGCAGGTAACTTTAAATTAGATTCTCAGGGAAGAATTGCTCTCAGTAATGGTGCCCTATTAGAACCAGCCATTACCATTCCTTCTGATGCAAACTCGGTGGTGATAGCTCCAGATGGCTCCGTCAAGGCTTACACGGCAGACGGTGAGAACATTATTGGTCAGATTCAATTAGCCAGCTTTATCAATCCTCAAGGATTGATGGCAATCGGAAATAACTTTTTTAAATCAACAGTTGGAAGTGGACCCGCAAAACCTGCTATACCCGGAGAAGCTGGAACAGGAACTGTACTACAGGGGGCACTCGAAAGTTCCAACGTCAACGTTGCCAACAGTATGATTGAGATGATTGGTGCTCAGCGGGCTTATGAAATGAATACTCGCGTAATGGGCGTAGCCGACAAAATGCTTGAAGCAACGACAAATATCGTGAGATAATTTAGTCAACGGTTGTCATGATGATGGCCTGTGATTCCAGGGAGGGATAATATGGTTTCTAGAATGACAATATTGGTATCGCTATTGTTCATGTCGGAACCTTCTTTATCTAGTGAACTCCAAAAACAAATTACCAATAAAATACAAAATATCCTTCAAGAAAGAATGCCTTACGCTGTAATCAAGTTACCCAATCTTGAAAAGCTTTCAAAAAGTCCTGAAATTGTAGAGTTATCCAATATAAATTCAGTCAGAGTAATTGAAGAACGTTCAAATGGCGTTGCCGTCATAGACCTCACGTCTACAGAAGGAAAATCGGTAAGAATTCAAACTCCTTATGATGCATTGGTAAAAGTTCCTGTAGCCATTCATAGGATCTTTCCAAACTCTAAACTAAGAAAAGATGACTTTAGAATGGAAACGATCAACGTTTCAAGCGGCACGGCAAAAGACTATCGTGGACTAATGATTTTTGATTTAAATAGCCTAGATAATCTCGAAACAAAACAAACAATTTTAGAAAATCAATTTGTATTAAGATCACAAATACAAAAATCACCTGATTTGAGAAAAGGTGAGACAGTTCAAGTTGAAATCACAAGTGGGGACTTATCACTGATGACAGCGGCTACAGTTTTAGAAAATGCATCATTTGGAGAAAATGTCCGCATAATGACTTTTAAAACAAAAAAAGAAATTACTGGAAAAGTAAGAGTAGATCGCTCTGTCGAGGTTAGAATATGAAAGCATTTTATATTGCTCCCATGATTCTTTTGGCTCTTTCGGCATGTTCAACATTTCTTCAGAATGAAGAAGATGTCGTTGATTATAACAAAATTGCCTATGGATCTAACGAAAACAATGCGGATTCCGATAAAAAAACAGATTCTTTTCAAGACCGAAATCCAGAAGAAAGAGGTTCGGAATTTCATCGAATGTCAGCAGAGACCGTAGATGAAAACACCGAACTTGACCCGACTGATGAGAATGAAAGTCAAATGATTGAAAATCATAGAGGACGTGCTCACCCTAGTTATGCTCGAGGAGATCGTGCAACTAGAGAAGATTTTATTGATCATTCACCAGGAGATGGATCGTTGTGGACTGGAGAAAATGACTCAAACTACTTTTATTCAAAAAACAAAATTCGAGCCATTGGCGATATTGTTACGATAAAAGTTGAAGATGATTTTGTCAGACAGATCGGTGAAGAAATCAAGAAAAGCCTGACACCAGCTGAACAAGAAGTTGAAATGGCTCTTTATTTGAAAAATAATGGCGCAGCCAAAGATGACAAAGATATTGAGGTTTACCGTAAAATTGCAAGTGATGACTTGAAGTCTGAAGATGCCGAAATGGTGAAAAACAGAATGGAAAAGGCCGTTCGATGGTCTCAAGTTGATATCAGTAAAGTGATTGCATTGAAGCAAAATGAAGAGCTAAGAGCTGAAGTGATTGATCGTTACCCCAAAGGAAATTATAAAATTAGAACCACAAAAAAAATTCTATATCGCGGAACATCAAAGCTAGTGTCCATGGTTGGAATCGCACCTGCAGTGGACTTTGATGAAACAGATTCAATCAAAACGGGAAAACTATATGAATACAAAGTTCGCGTTGCGCATTAATCTAATCTTTTGGTTGTTCGTTATTGGATCCAGTTCTTTTGCACAATCCAATGGCGCACGATTAAAGGATATCGCATCTGTAAAAGGTGTAAGAGAAAATATATTAATCGGTTATGGGATCGTTGTTGGTTTGAAGGGAACGGGTGACTCGAGCGCAGATGTCACAGCAAGATCACTTGGAAAGCTTTTTAGTAAATTAGGATTAGATGTAAATAAAAACGAAAAGATAAACTCAAAAAATGCAGCAGCAGTTATTGTTACAGCCAAACTCCCCCCATTTGCAAGATCTGGTGTTCAAATTGACACTACAGTAAGTTCCATTGGCGATGCTTCTTCATTAGAAGGAGGAATTCTTTTAGTAACTCCTTTGCGTGCTGGTGATCAACAAATTTATGCTGTTGCTCAAGGACCAGTAAGTTTAGGTTCTGTGGTCGATGGAAAAGCCGCATTTCCTACAGTTGGAAGAATTACTTCAGGTGCTACGATTGAAAAAGATGTTGATACGAATTTTTCTGGCAAAAAGAGTTTTCGACTTTCTTTAAACAATCCTGATTTTACTACCGCTGCAAGATTAGTTGCATTAGTAAATGGTGAGTTAGGTGGAAAATTTGCTTCAGCACGTGATAGTGCAACCGTAGATGTTGTCGTTCCATTTAACTATGACGGCAATACAGTTGAACTAATGGCAAGAATTGAAAATATCAGGGTAATTGTTGATTCTAAAGCAAAGGTGGTTTTGAACGAACGAACTGGTACGGTGGTAATGGGAGATCGCGTATCAATTAGTCCTGTAGCCATTGCGCATGGTGATTTGTCCATTCAGGTTAAAGATGGAAATCCTAAGGGTGATCATGTTAACGAGCTTAAAGGTACAACGGTTTCAGACTTGGTTAAAGTACTCAATACATTAGGTGTTCAGCCTAAGGATTTAACGGCAATATTTCAAACCATCAAGGCTACAGGGGCTCTCCAGGCAGATCTTGAGGTTTTATAACAGTTTGTGAATCAAATAAGGGAGGCTGGGCGAATCCAGAAGGGATCAAGAAGCAATGAACCAGGAAACAGTTAAATTGCAACGACCTGCTAGGATGGTGGGTTATCAAAAAACTGAAAATTCATGCTTCAGCCTTAAGAACAGGATGTTCAAGCCAACTCAAATTTTGATTCATATGCCGAGGGGGGTCTTAACATGAGATCCTCCTTGGTAAATCACTTAAAAGCAGACTTAAAAGAGCATCAAAGAGTTGACGACCCTCGAATTACCCCTGAAATGCGACAGGCTGCTGAAGCCCTTGAATCTCAATTTGTTTCCATGATGATGGACTCAATGAGAAAAAACGAGGGTGAGCGTTCTGAATTGTCCCTTCATAATTCTGCGTCAGATATTTACCAGGGAATGCTTGATCAGCAATATGCTGATATCTCAGCAAAGACCAATTCTATAGGGCTTTCTCAACAAATTATTGATTATTGGTTGCGCTCTCAACCTGAGCCAAAGTACAATGATAATAGGTCTATCGGTACAGGAGGTACAGATGAAGATTAATCCAAATGTTGCTGCCGGAACGAACGGAATTCAAAGCACAGAAACAAAAAAGACAGATAAATCAAAACTTTCCGGATATGAAAAAACGGAAGGATCCTCCTCTGCGCTTAATAATGAATCTTCGAAAACAGAGATATCTTCACGAGCGAAAGACATGGCGAAAGCAAAGCAAATTGCCGCTGATTCTCCGGATGTTCGTGAAAGTAAGATTGCTGCCCTAAAAGAACAGATTAAAAATAAGACGTATCAAGTCAGTGCGGATGCTATTGCTGACAAGTTGGTTGATGATCATATTCGCTTAACAGGTGCATGATCACTTAAAAAACAACGGAATAACCTCCGAGCAGGATGCGGGTGAGGAAACATGAAATCAGAACCGGTTAAAATAAATTGTTTGGGCGACAAACTTCACGATTCACTAAAGGAACTAATTCAGTTTCACCGTCAGTTGCACGATATTGTAAAAAATGAAAATGAAGCAATCTCTACTGCAGATACGAAGGGCACATACGATGCCTCTGCAGCAAAAGAAGCCCTAGTTCATCTCATCTATCAAACTGAACTCAGTAGACAATCGATCGTTCAGGCGATTATTCACGATGAAAATATTGAGAGTAAAAATCCGTCATTGCGAGATTTGATCATTCATTTTCAATCAAAAAACCCTGAACTTTCAAATAGACTGCAGTCCGATTTCAACATGCTGATGGTTTTAGTTGATCGGATCAAGAAACTAAATGAATTGAATGGAAAGCTGGTAGCCGAATCTCTTCGTCATATCAGTAACATGAAGAAAAACATTTTTGGAGAAACCACTCACCAGGCAAGAACATACAACCAACAAGGACAAAAAAATGAAGGATCTGCAAAAGATCATGGTCCAAGGTTGATATCTAGGGAGGCTTGATTTTAATGGCTCTGCTTAATGTTTTCCAATCTGGAAAATCGGGAATGACAACTGCAAAGGCGGGAATCTCGACAGCAGGCCATAATATTGCAAATGCGAGTACTGAAGGTTTTTCTAGGCAAAGAGCGGTTTCAGAGTCTCAATCCACTCAGCAAATTGCCGGTACTGGCGGACCCTATCATGGTCAAGGTGCGCGACTTGCAAGAATCGAAAGAATCAACGATGGATACCTCGAAAAGCAATTACGAGAAGGCTCAAAAAACCTTGCAAACAGTGAAGAAAAACAGGTTTTTCTAAATCAAATAGAAGATATTTTTAACGAGATGAATGGCGACGGATTAAATAGATTAGTTGCCCGCTTCTTTAATGACTTTAGAAAACTTTCAACAGATCCTAATAATGAGGCCATCAGACAAGCAGTTAGAGAATCATCAAAAGCAATGGTGAATGATTTCAGGCGTCTGAGTTCTGAAGTAGAACAAATTAGAAACCATATAGACAATCGTGTTGAAGGCAACATGAAGGAGTTTGGAGCTTTTGCAAAAGATCTTGCCGAATTAAACAACAAAATTCGTATTGCTGAAGTTCAAGGAAACGATGCAAATGATCTTCAAGATCGAAGAGATCTTCTACTTAAAAAATTAAGTACTTTTGTAGATGTAACCATCACAAAAGACAACCATGGAATGGTTAATGTCGATATCAGGGGAGTCGGACCACTCGTAACCGGACCCAATTTCGAGACTTATCATATTGGACGTGAAAAAGCTCAACCAGATACGGGTAGTATCGAAAACTCTTTGCAAATTTCTCGATCTTCCCATGGGTCTCAATATGTAACCGATCATTTTAAAGATGGGAAACTGGGAGCTTTGATTGAAGTTCGCGATAGAACAGTTTCATCAGTGTTGGATAAGCTTGATGAGCTTGCTTTTTCGATCAGTACAGCGGTGAATGAAATTCACGAAAAAGGATTTACCGGATCAGGAATGACTGGAATCAGTTTTTTTGAACCAATGGGCGGAGTTACTGGCGCCTCTTCTCGAATTTCTCTATCTAGTCACATTAATGAATCTGTCGGTAATATTGCAACCGCGCTTCAACCGGGAGCACCTGGAGACAACAGAAACGCACTTGCTATTGCAAATCTTCAAAATATTAGATTTATGAATGCAGGTAGGACTACTGTTGACGATTTTTATAATTCGATCGTTAGTGATGTTGGTGTTTCAACTGCTAGAAATAATGAAGCTTTGACCCAAAACAGAAGCATTCTTACACAGTTGGGCAAATTAAGAGATCAAGTGTCAGGGGTTTCCATTGATGAAGAAACCACCAACTTGATGCAGTATCAACATGCATTTGATGCTTCAGCAAAAGTGATTAAAACTGCAGATGAAATGCTAGACACGATTTTAAGCTTGAGAAAATGATAATTTATGAGAGTGAGCGATAATACCAATTTCGGAGTAGTGAGAGAGAGTTTGAATCGATCACGTTCTCGTTTGGAGAATCTTCAAATGCAGAATTCAACTCTTAAAAAATTGAACAAACCTTCAGATGATCCTGTGGGTTCGAGTAAAATTCTTGAAATGAGAACAGATAAAGTGAATAACGATCAATTCCAAACGAACGCCAAATTCGCACAATCTTTTTTAGAGAATACTGATGCCGCACTTGAGGATTTATCTGAAGTGGTGATGAGGGCAAAGGAAATTGCGATTGGTCAATCGAGCAGTGCTAGTTCTACTAAAGAAACGCGACTGGGTGTTGCTGAAGAAGTGGGTCAATTATTTCAAAGAGCCGTTTCAACAGCCAATAAGAGAATTGGAGACCGATATTTATTCGGTGGGTTCCAGAATGGTTCCCAGCCATTTGATGCTGATGGAAATTATACGGGTGATGACGGCGAAATGATGCTTGAAATTGGCCGTGAAGTATTTATTGGAATGAATATCCCAGGAGTATCGGTTTTTAATACCAATCCAGATTCATCTACAGACCGTTTTCAACTTGAACAAAGAAAAATTGAGCAAAATTTAGAACCCAAAGATGAACCTGCCCGTCGTCTTGCTTCTGAACAGATGATCGATCATAGCGATTCCCCTAATGTGAATCTTTTTGAAGAATTGAAATCTTTAAGAGTTGGATTACTCACCGGGGATCAGACTGTTATTCGAGGAACATTAGACCGCTTTGATGATCTGCTGGCAAAAGTGGTATCCACTCGGTCAAAAATTGGTTCTAGAATTCAGGGAATTCAAGGCAATATCAACACTCTTGAACGACACAACGTGACAAATGCCCAATTGAGTTCGAATATTGAAGATGCGGATATGACCCAGATAGTGAGTGATATGGCTCGAGAAGAAACAGTCTTTAAAAGTAGTCTTGCGAGCTCAAAACACTTGATTCAGCCAACTTTGTTGGACTTCTTGAGATAAACCACTTGTTAAAATATGCAGATTGCGCTAACTAATGCGTTATCGTTACGGAATACCCAGTGTTGCTAGACGATGTGATAACTATGGAGAGTTCAAATGTTAGTTTTAACCCGTAAGTTAGGGGAAAGCATTGCGATAGATGATCATATTAAGATCACCGTAGTGCAAATCAAAGGAAAGCAAGTTCGTCTTGGTATTCAAGCACCTAAAGAAACCAAGATTCACCGCGAAGAAGTTTATTCCGCGATTCAGGACTCAAATAAAGAAGCCGGCGCAGCTCCAGAATTAAACCAACTTTCAAAAATCTTAAAAGACTAATAACGCCAAGCGACGTAATGCTGTCATATTTTTGACAAAATTATTGACGAATTCAATATGGCTGTTGCCCCCCCTTAAAAAAAAGGTATTCTATCCTCAGGGTTATGTAATCCCTTGGAGGTTCTTGTGATTGTAAAAACAGGACGGTTCGGTCAGATCGAAGTTTCTTCTGAAGAAATCATTTCCATTCCGAGCGGTGTTCTTGGTTTTCCAGAAGATCAGAATTTTTGCCTGGTAGATTCGGGTGACGACACATTGATACTTTGGCTTCAATCACTTTCCAATCCACACCTGGCTTTTCCGGTATTGGAACCCAAAATTTTTAAACCAGATTATATAGTTAGGCTTTCAGCGGCGGAACTAAGAG
>CAZZLF010000059.1:0-8535 GCA_964654965.1 uncultured Bdellovibrio sp. | reverse complement strand
GTGTTTTTGGCGGTACCGCCAAAATTCTCTCGGCGGACCTTGTTGCCTTCCTTGAACCAATAGTTGATTTTTACTTTGACCTTATCGTTCGTGATTTCTGATATTTCATTATAGTAGTAATCGGGGGCGCCATTATTGGTGACCTCGTACCAATTGTTCCAAAGTACGTCTGCATGTGATTGAGCACTGTTAAACTGCGTTGCGAAAATTGACAGGACCGCAAGAAACTTTCCTGATTTGAGCAGATAATTCATCAAAATGATCTCCCGTGAGTTTAGCGTAACTTATTTCAGTGATTAAGGAAAGATGCCGAAGAGATGTTGGGAGAATAATCATGTCCTTGATTTCGCAATATCGGGAATTTGTCTTATACGCCGGATACGCCCTCGTTTTTTTGGCTACTTTTTTCTTTGTCAGGATGCTTCTGACCGAACAAGAGAATATTTCGACTCAAGAAAACATCCGTGATTTGGAGGGAAAGAAAACTTCAAACACTTTAGTCAAGATTACTCGCCCTTTCTTTTCCCAGTATATTGTTCCAGCAATTCGGGGAAAAAATAAATTCGACAAGATGAGAATTGATTACCGCAGAAAACTGATCAGTGCAGGTTTGAAAGATCAGTTAACTGCAGATGAGTTCATTGCGTTCAAGGTATTTCTCATCGTTTTCTTTCCACTTATTGGCGGAATGATCCATTTTGGAAAACTTTATGAATTGCCGGGAATGGCTTTTTTTGTCCTGGCCGGAGTTGGCTATTTTTATCCAGACTTATGGGTGGGTGGTTTGATCAAGACTAGACACAAGTCGGTATTGAGAACACTTCCATTCGTGGTGGATTTGTTGGCATTGTCTACAGAAGCAGGACTCGACTTTATCGGGGCTTTACAAAAGGTTGTGGATAAATCCGTTCCTGGTCCTCTTGTGGATGAACTGGAGCAGGCATTAAAAGAAATCAAGGTGGGTTCATCCAGGGCCGAGGCCTTGCGTGAGCTTTCTTTCCGGATCAATATGCCTGAAGTCAATTCCTTTATTGCGGTACTCGTGTCCGCTGATCAGATGGGGGCTTCGATCGGTAAAGTTTTGAGGCAACAATCTGATTTGATCCGTAATTTAAGATTTGTCCAAGCCGAAAAAGCTGGTGCACAAGCCGCTCAAAAATTGATGGCTCCTACTTTTCTTTTGATTGTTCCCGCTATCATCTTGATGATGTTTGGTCCATTTGCAATCCAGGCCATGAACGGAGGTATGGATTGAAAAAACTGGTTCGGATGATGGATCAAGTTTCTGTTGTGGATCAGCTGACTACGGCTGATTCATATTTTTCTCGCCTAAAAGGGCTGATCGGAAAAAACGAATTCCCTGCGGGTGAAGGTCTGTTATTTCCAAACTGTAAAAGCATTCATATGTGGATGATGAGCATTCCAATTGATGTTGTATTCCTCAAGATTGGTCAATCTTCAGATCAAAGAATTGTGAGCAGTATTCATTCAAATCTAAAACCCTGGAAACTGTTTCCAGTAATGGATTCTGATGCAAAGGATGCATTGGAATTACCTGCGGGTACGGTTACAAGAAAGTCAATTCGGGTCGGAGAGGTGCTATGCATCGTCTAGTGATTGTTTCAGGGCCTAACCGCGGAAGTTCATTTAGTCTGGTTGATGGTGAAAATACCATTGGAAGGCAGATGGACAATCATATCGTACTTTCCTCCGGCAAGGTTTCTAAACGTCACTGCGCAATCATGATTTCCAATCATGATGTTTATTTGAGGGATGAGGGCAGTACCAATGGAACTTTTGTAAATGGCACTTTAATTCGAAAATCCTCGCTGAAAAGTGGAGATAAGTTGGGGGTTGGTGAATTTGTTCTGGAGTTAGTGTCCCCGAAGATGCAGCAATTAGCGGTTCCATCGGCATCTTCACCATCGATTCCGGACGGGAACGTGCCACAAGCATCAATCGTTCATGAAGCAGTCATCGAAACCCCACAAGATTTACCTGGCAAGTTGAAGTTTGAATTTGAATCGAAAGTAATGCCCTTTTTCTACGGCAATCTGATGAAGAATGAGCTTCGCGGAATAGTTTCCATTCTTTTGTTGGCATTGACTCTGATCACTTTGGTTGGTTCAGTCATGCCAATTACTAATTTGGCTCAAAATGCTATAGAACGTGAAGCAAGGCGTAGGGCTAAAGTTTTAGCTCGAGAGTTGAGTGATCGATTTACTCCTGCGATATCCAATCATGCAGAAGCTCAAATTAACCTTGAATTTCTCGAGCGTGAAGATTCAGTCAAATCAGTCGCTATTCTCGATACAAATTTACAAGTGATCGCACCACAGTCCCGAGTTGGCCAAATTTATGGAGGGGGCCCTGAAGGCGCTATTGCAATGAAAGCGTTAAAAAAATTCAAAGACGGCCAAGAACGGGGTTATTCTGAGGTCGTCAATAACAGTCTTGCAATCTTTGTTGAGCCGATCAGAGCGGTGGACTCAAGGCTTTTGAAATCGGATTTTGCAGCAATGGTACTGGTTGCCATCGACTTTTCAGATAATGTCATGACCTCTGGAGACCTGTGGGTGCAGTATGGTACCGGATTTGTTATTGGAGGAATTGCCGCAGTCATCATTTATTTTATTCTGATGAGACTATTCATCAAGCCATTTGAAGTCATGAATGATGACCTAGATCGTGTACTGCGGGGAGACCTGTCGAAGATCACGCATGAATTTAAAATGGAAGAATTGAACTCTTTGTGGGCCAACATCAATTCAGCAATTCAGCGTATGTCAAAAGGGTCAGGTCAAGATGATCAAGGTGAAGTGATTGTAAACTGGGATCGAGAGTTTACTTCTTTCAAGGCCCTCAGTGATTCATGCAATTTTGGTTTTATAGCCTTGGATCCATCGATGACGGTAGTGGGAATGAACTCCCAATTTGAAGAAATGAGTGGAATGAGAATGGATTCCATTGGTCAGCAAATGCAACAGGTCGCTAGAGACCAATCGATGATTTCTTTGACAAAGGATCTCATGGACAGGGTTCTATCATCTAGCAACCGAGTGGCAACGGACGAATTTGAATTCAGTGGGGTAGCGTATTGGGTTGTTGGTACGGCAGTAGGTCCAGAAGGAAATTCTGGAATGGCAATGATTTTCAGGAAGAAGGAGTAAGGAGTAAGTGGAAACACCTAAGGTTCAACGATTTTTAAATCCAGAGATGGAAAGGCAGCCTAGTGAGGTCGCTCGTCTTCGGGTTTTGAAAGGGATTGATCGAGGGACGGTGTTTATTCTTAGTGATTCTTCCTTCATTCTTGGAAGAGGTGATGATGCTCAAGTGCGAGTTGCCGACTTGAAAACCTCAAGGGTTCACGCGCGACTTGATTTTACAAAAGAGGGTTGGCTGTTATCCGATCTGGGTTCTGCCAATGGAATTTTCTTTCAGGGTGAATATGTTCGGAAGTGCGCTATCAAAAGCGGAGATCATTTTACCATCGGTGAAACTATTTTTGAATTTTTGATTTCCAGTGAAAATACAAGAATGCTGGCATCTCCACTCAAAAATGCTCAAGTTGTGGAAGAAATGGATCGAGCACTAGCCTATCAAAAGCAAAAAGTAAGGTCCTTGGGATCGGCCCCCTCATCTAGCCAACAAAAGAAACCTGAAAAATCTAAAAAAAATCTGTATTTAATAATTACAGTATTGGTTGCCTATTTAGTTCTTTTTCCTGAGGAAGATCAAAAAAAATCTAAATCCAAAAAAGTTGCTGAAAAAAAAGAGGAAGACAAGAGTTTGGTATTGAATGAGCCCGTCGATCGGGAGTCAAGAAAAACCGCCGAACAATACTATCGGCAGGGCTTTCGGGAATATCGCGAAAAAAACTATCTTAGAGCCAGGGCACAGTTTGAACTAGCCCTACAAGTCGATCCCAATCATGCTCTAGCGCGACGATATCTGTATGTTTCAGATCAGGAATCCAAAAATGAAGTAAAAAAATTGATCATGAGCGCGCAAAAAGCAAAGGCGATTGGAAAGCTAAAATCTGCCAAAGGATACTTTGAGGCAGCCATGAGACTCATGTATAATGATCAGAGCAACCCGGATTTCATCGAATGTGAGGATGAAGTGAAGAAGATCGTAGAAGAACTCGAAAGGACACGACAACCGTGAGAGTGGAAGTGTTTCGTCATGGGCAGCTTTTGCAGGAGTTAACCCTGGGAGATTCCGAGCTCCTGGTAGGACGGGATGATTCGTGCAAAATCAGACTTGATGATCGCTCCATTTCTAGAAAGCATGTCTTGCTCAGAAAGTCTTCAAAAGGTGAAGTTGAGTTCGAAAAAATTTCCGAATTCGGCTGGGTTAAACTTAATGGCCAAAATGTCAATTCATCGAAATTAAAATCAGGTGATCGTCTTGAAATGGGTCCGTTTCAGCTGTTGATCTCGCAAGAGGTTCAAATGGTTGAATCTGTTGATGTGGTCGCCAGTGCATCACAAGAAGTCAATCCTCTAGACGCTGTTTCTAATGATTCGATTGATCATTCAATTCCTCCTGAATCTGACAACGAATTCGCTCAAAACGAACCTCAGCAGGATTTGAGCCTGGGGACGGAAATGGAGTCAGCTTCCGAAGATGTTTTGGTGACAAGTCCAAATCCTCTGGAAGGTTCATCGGGAAATTACGGGTTTTCGGACGAAACTGACGCACCTACTAGAATCCTTGATCTCAAGCAAAGTACCAAACCGATTTTGAATTTCGGACTTGAAAACCAGTATGAACTGGCTAGTGAAGAGATTGCCATCGGACGTTCTCCTCAGTGCCATGTAATTCTTGAGGATCGAAGATCTTCACGAAAACATGCATTAATCATTAAAAAAGGGGACAAGTTCTTTTTGCAAGATCTTGGGTCGGCAAATGGAACTTTGATCAATGGTCACAAAGTTTCGGAAGAAGAATTGCACAGCGGGGACGAGATCCAAATAGGAGAAACTAAGTTCACTTTCGAGATGGTTCAAGTTGATTACGCTGCAAAAAAAATGCAATTTATCACGGTTCCGCAACCAGAAATCGAAATTGCACCTGCTGAGTTGATGCCGTCCACCTCGGCAATGATGGGTTCATATTCGGCGCCGGCTCATGAATTGAATCCTCCTCAACCTGAATTCAATGCTCAGTACGAGACACCCAAGCAAGAGAATGAGAGTTTAGCTCAAAAGTTCAGAAATCGCTGGCAGAGCATGAACAGGCGTCAGCAGATTATTTACGGAACTGCGATTATCGGTGCCGTATGGCTTCTCACTACAGAAGAGCCTGAAGAGAAAAAGGTGATCGTTAATAATGGAGCTCCTAAAAAATCAGCAGTAAAGAAAAAGGAAGAGGGCAAGCAGGGGGTAAGCGGCCCCAGCTTTGATTCCTTATCTGCAAGTCAAAAGAGTTATGTCGATACCCAGTATCAACTAGCGTTTGATCTTTATAAAAATCGTGAATATGACCAATGTCTTTTGGAGTTAGAGAAGATTTTTGTGCTGATTCAAGATTACAAGAATGCTCGAGAAATTGCTGCGTTTGCCCGCGAGGGAAAACGAAAGCTTGAGCAGATCGAGGAAGAGCGCAAAAGGAAAGAGCAGGAAAGGCAGACACAGCTCAAGTTGCAGTCTCTGGTTGAACAAGCGGGACATTTAATGGATCGCAAGTCTTACAAAGAGGCTGAAGCATTGTTTCCAGAGATAGAACTGATCCAACCTGAAAACGTAGCGGTCAATGAATGGCGCAAGCAAATTATTGCTGAAAATGAAAGAATTGCCACAGAAGAAACTGAGCGGAAGCGGATGAATGATCTTCATCAGAAAGCGGAAAAAGATTTTAAGGACGCGGTTTCTCTTGAAACACAAAAAAAGTATTATGAAGCTCTTGATCGTTTTGATGAGATTCTTTCAAGAAACTTGACGAATCAAAAACTGATAGATGCCATCAAATTTGAAGTTTCTAAAGTTGAAAATAAGATAGACGAAGAAAAAGAACCTGTACTTACCCAGGGTAAACAGATGGAAAAAGAAGGTAAGTTAAGTGATGCATATCGCGCGTATTCCAAAACCTTAGAAATAGATCCTATGGATGAAGAGGCTCCTGCAGGAATGAGCAGAATTAAAGATGTTCTTACGGATCGAGCTAAGCGTATCTACACTGAAGCGGTTTTTGCAGAAAGTTATGGAGATTTTGATACTGCTGAAAAGAAATTTCGAGAAGTTCTTGATGTGGTTGCTAAAGACAATGAATATTATTCCAAAGCCGAATCAAAGTTAAAAAAATTGACTGTATTTAAAAAAGCACCTGTTATTCGGGAGGGAATCCAACAATGAGCATGAATGATTCATGGAAAAAAGAAAGACTTCAGGTTCAGTGGGTTGAAGGATTTCAGTTTCAAGGAGCAGCGCCTCTTCAGGAAGATTTTTTTTCGGTGAATCCCGAACGGGGGATTTTCATCCTTGCCGATGGGTTTGGAGGTTCATCTGGAAAAGTTTCAGCAGAAACGACTGTTATGGGATTGAGGAAGTTTTTAGAGCAGGAAGCTGGGGATCTCGATGCAACACTTCCTTTTGAACTTAGGCCATATTATTCGCTTGCAGGAAATGTATTATTCAATGCGGTTGCTTTTGCAAATCAGAAAGCCAATCTTCACAATGAAGGACTTCCAATTTCAGAAAGAGGTGGTGCTTCAATGGTGGCGGGATATTTGGATGGGCGTCTATTGGCAATTGCCAATGTTGGAGCGTGCAGGGTGCATTTATTCAGGAATGGTAAATCAAAAGAAATTGTGAGCCCTAAAACATTGGAACGCCAAGTTGATCCGTTTCATGAAGATGGAGAGTCTGCTGTCCCATTGATGAGCTTTGGCACTTCAAAACAATTGGAACCGGAAATGATTGAGATTGAAGTGATGCCCGGTGATCGCATCTGCTTTTCAACCTTTGGAATTCAGGAAAGATTCAGAAATCAACTTTTTCACTTTCAAAACCGCGAGGATTTTAGTCGTGAAATTGGCGTTTCTAGCCAAAAAAATGTCCAATCGCAAAATGGATCTGCGATTTTTGTCTGTTTTTGAGTGAAGACCCACTTTTACATCGAAAATGTGTAAAAAATAGTGCGATAATGGAGTTGTGAGGAAGTCAGGGGGCACTCCCATCGGGGTAAGCGGGCAGGCTATTTTAGAATACATTCTCCTTCTCAGCATTGTTCTGGTAGGAGCGGGATATTTTTTGCGCACCCTTTCCGAGGCAATTGACAAGATGACCGCTGCCCAGGGGGGGAAGCTGGAGAAGCAGATCAGGACCGGTTCTGCACCAGCAAGCTTATGGAAAAAATAAAAAGCCAATCAGGTCAGGCAATTACCGAATATGTGCTTTTGCTTTCCATTATTGTGTCGCTTTACACCATTTTATTAAAAGGGCTTTCAGAGACCAATGTCGTCAATAATTTGAAAAAGCCACTTGAGACACAATTCAAGTACACCTATCAGTACGGGCATCCAGACGCCAGGGGGCCTGCGGAGGGCGGTCCCAAGTACATTCCCGAGAAGGATGACGGTAACTTTAGAATTTTCATTAATCCACCGATCAGTGATTAGACATGAAGTGGAAAAAAGTTAAACAAAATCAAAGCGGTCAGGCGATCACCGAGTTCGTACTTGGACTCATGATCATGATCTCGTTTTTCTTTTTCTTCATCAAAATGGCTGCAGTGTTTGTGATCGGAAACTATATTCATTACGCAACCTTCATGTCAGCAAGAACTTACATGGCGTCTGCTTCAAAACTTGAAACTCAAAAAGATAACGCTGAACAAGTTTTACGAAAAATGATTGCTGGACGATGGAAGAACATCATTAAGCCGGATAGCAATGCATCATCGGGTGCAATTCCTGGAGGATTTGTCGGAAAAGGTCAAATCATGGAAGACTCTCCTGCTGAGTCCTGGAATGAGGGGGCTACTTATTCATTCATCGCTAAAATGACAATGCACCCTTGGAATGCCCAAGGAGAGCTTCTCGAACTGAAGCTGACCAGTGAAAGCTGGATGCCTCGAGAGCAAAGCGAAGAAGAATGCGCTGCTACCAAGCAAAAGATTCAAACTCAGATCAAGTCATTGGTGCCTAATTCAAAAGTAATGGAGTGGCAAAATGGCTGTTAAAAACACGACTCGGATCTTGAAAAATGAAAATGGTCAGACGTTGATGGAAGTCACCTTTCTTCTTCCGGTTTTGCTGATGTTTGTAGTTATTCTTTACAAAATCATGATGGCAACTCAGATGGCGATCGTGAATACCCAATATGCTCGGTCACAGATTTATGTTCTGACTTCAAATCAGCCTGAATACCCTAGAATTGGATTTTCAAAATTACATAGTAAAATGTTCAAAACTGCCAATCAGGATCGAATGATATTAGGAGTTGCTGATCCAAAGTAGGTAGTTCAAGGTGGCGGCAATGAAATCACGCCTGATCCGCAAATTCAGAAAATCGGTCGCGTGGGTTCGACCAT
>CAZZLF010000058.1:0-8537 GCA_964654965.1 uncultured Bdellovibrio sp. | reverse complement strand
AGCTCCGTTCAATACTTTAGCCACACGCTCATAAATTGAACGCTTAATCGCATCGATTTCGATTTTTTCGTCACGACGGATTTTTGCGATCGCATCTTCAAGGATTTGCTTAGAACGTTCGTCTAAATCTGTTCCTTCGCGAGCAAACACTTGTGCATTAATGATGGTTCCGTAAACGCCAGATGGTGCACGCAACGAAGAGTCGCGAACATCGCCAGCCTTTTCCCCAAAGATTGCACGAAGAAGTTTTTCTTCAGGTGAAAGCTGAGTTTCTCCTTTAGGAGTCACCTTACCCACAAGAATATCACCAGGCTTCACTTCAGCACCAATACGGATAATTCCGCTCTCGTCAATATCCTTCAGTGCTTCCTCACCTACGTTTGGAATATCACGGGTAATTTCTTCTTTTCCAAGCTTAGTATCACGAGCAACGCACTCAAACTCTTCAATATGAACTGAAGTGAATACATCATCCTTAATGACACGCTCAGAGATAAGGATGGAATCCTCAAAGTTATATCCACCCCATGGCATGAACGCTACAAGCATATTCTGCCCAAGCGCCAACTCACCTGCATCCGTAGAAGGACCATCAGCAAGAACATCGCCCATTTTGACCTTATCGCCAACTCGAACAACAACTCGCTGATTTACGCATGTGTTTTGGTTAGAACGCATGTACTTAGTGAGGTTATAAATATCCACACCAGATTCATCATCAAGAACTTCGTCAGTCCGACGAACTACGATTTTTCCACCATCAACCATGATCACTTCACCATCATGCTTAGCCGCAATGAGGTGACCTGAATCACGAGCAACAATTCTTTCAATTCCAGTACCAATCAATGGCGCCTTAGAGCGCAAAAGAGGGACCGCTTGGCGTTGCATGTTTGAACCCATCAAAGCTCGGTTTGCATCATCATGCTCAAGGAATGGAATCAATGAAGCTGCGATGGAAACCAGCTGATTAGAAGAAACATCCATTAACTCGAGATCATCTGGATTAACTAGTGCGAATTCACCCTTACGACGTGCAGGAGCGTTTTCACCTTCGAACTTCTTCTTGTTAAGCGCTTCAGCGTTTGCTTGGGCAATGATTTTGTTCTCTTCTTCAGTTGCGGTGAAGAATTGAATTTCGTCAGTTACTTTTCTTTCTTTAATCACACGATAAGGAGTTTCGATAAATCCGAACTCATTAACGCGAGCAAAAGTAGAGAGAGACGCGATCAAACCGATGTTTGGTCCTTCTGGAGTCTCAATCGGACAAATACGACCATAGTGGGTATTGTGAACGTCACGAACTTCAAACCCTGCGCGGTCACGAGTCAAACCTCCGGGCCCGAGGGCAGAGAGACGACGCTTATGTGTCACTTCAGAAAGTGGATTCGTCTGGTCCATGAACTGAGAGAGTTGGCTTGAACCAAAGAACTCTTTCACTACAGCAGAAACTGGTTTCTGGTTGATGAGGTCATGTGGCATGAGAGTTTCAATTTCTTGAATACTCATGCGCTCTTTTACAGCGCGCTCCATACGAACGAGACCAATGCGGAATTGGTTTTCAACCAACTCACCCACAGCACGAACACGACGATTACCAAGGTGATCGATATCATCGATAGTTCCGCGGCCATTGTTCAATTCACAAAGATAGAACAAGGTACTAAGGATATCATCCTTAGTGAGAGTAGTAGATTCACGACTGTTTTTGTTCTCTGGGAATTTGTAATTTAACTTCAATCGACCAACCAATGAAAGGTCATAACGATCAGGATTGAAGAACAAATTCTCAAACAATGCTTTTGCAGCATCTAAAGTTGGAGGATCCCCTGGACGCATTCTCTTGTAGATATCGAGAAGCGCTTCTTCAGGAGAGTTAATTTTGTCAACCAAAAGCGTGTCTCGAACAAAAGACCCGTAAGTGAGATTATCGGTATAAATAACCTTAATTTCTTTTACTTTTCTAGAAGCGAGATCTTTAAGCTTTGATTCAGAAATTTCTTCATTGGCTTCGAAGATAACTTCTCCAGTTTTGTTATCAACGAGATCTTCAGAAATCACTCGACCAACAACTGCCTCAACTGGAATTTCAAGGCGCTTAATTCCGGCTTCTTCTACCTTTTTTAAAACCGCTTTGGTAAATTTACGATTTTTCTTAACGATGACTTCTTTTGTTTTTGGATCAACAATATCGTCTTCCGCACGCTGACCAGCCAAAATGTCCAAATCAACAACTTTGAAATATTTAGAATTTTTGCCGTCAACTTCGATTTGAATTTTTTCAATTTTATAGAAGAAATTCAAGATCTCAACCACACTCAACTCAAGCGCCTTGAGGAGGGTGGTTGCAGGAAGCTTACGTTTACGATCAATACGCGCGTAAAGAAGATCTTTGTGGTCAAACTCGAAATCAAGCCAAGAACCACGATGAGGAATTACTCGCGCAGAATAAAGAATTTTTCCTGAAGAGTGTGACTTACCCTGATCGTGAGTAAAGATTACACCTGGTGAACGATGCAATTGAGATACAATTACTCGCTCTGTACCGTTGATAATGAATGAACCAGATTCAGTCATGAGTGGGATTTCACCCATGTAAACTTCTTGTTCCTTAATATCGCGAATATTGCGATTGCCGGTTTCTTCCTCAACATCAAAAACAACCAAACGAACGGTAATTTTCAATGGAGCAGCAAACGTCATTCCACGTTGACGGCATTCTTGAACATCGTATTTTGGAGCCTCAAGAGTGTAGCTTTCGAACTCAAGGGCTGCAGTTTTATCGAAATCTTCGATTGGAAAAATGGATTTAAATACAGCCTGGAGACCAATATTGGCTCTTTTGTCGGCAGGAACGTCTGCCTGAAGAAACTTATCGTATGAACGCCTTTGAAGTTCGATTAAGTTTGGAATTTCAATTGGAGTTTTAATTTTTGAAAACTCGCGTCTTACCCGCTGACCTTCAGTGAATGGTGCGATCATGTGTTCTCCTTTAGCCTAACAAATGGTTTTGAAATAACCCTAAAGAGGGCTTTAGTACATCTTGTATGAAGTACAAATTCTTTGTCTTGCCAGACTGTTACTTCGCTTACTCACTCTCAAAATCATCCTGCGATGAGGGTGTTAAGCCATATTATGAACTGGCTAAAGATCGGTTTAGAACTCTCCGAGTTCCCTGAACTTTACATTTTTGAAACAAAAAAACAATAGAAATAGGCACGAACTAAGCTTCTTAGTAGCTCGTGCCTATTCCGGAAGAAGAAAGGGTTTAATATAAACCCTTTTAAATCAATTACTTAAGTTCTACTTTAGCGCCCGCAGCTTCGAGCTTCTTCTTCATTTCTTCAGCGTCTTTTTTCGCTACGCCTTCTTTAACTGGTTTTGGAGCACCTTCAACGAGGTCTTTTGCTTCTTTCAAGCCTAGGCCTGTAATAGCACGAACTTCTTTAATCACGTTGATTTTGTTGTCTCCACCAGAAGCAAGAACTACGGTGAATTCAGTTTGTTCTGCAGCAGCAGCGCCGCCAGCAGCAGCGCCACCCATTACTGCTACTGGAGCAGCAGCGGAAACGCCGAATTTTTCTTCAAGTTCTTTAACGAGCTTAGAAAGCTCGAGAACTGACATGTTTTCGATAAATGATACTACTTGTTCTTTAGTTACAGATGACATTTTTATATCCTCTTCCTTATTATTGATTTTTTAACCAGACACTATGTCAGGCTAATTAATTTAGTTTTAAACACCTTCTGAAGATTCAGCTGGAGCTCCGCCTTTTTTCTTTTCAACCGCATCGAGCAATCTAACAAACGCGGCGACAGGTCCATTGAACACAGAAAGGAGTTTTGCCAAAAGAACTTCTCTTGAAGGAAGATCACCCAACTCAACAAGTTGAGCTGAGGGAAGAAGCTTTCCTTCGAAAAGACTGTCCTTAATCTTGAGTGCTTCATGGCTTTTTGCAAATGTGCTAAAAACTTTAGCAGATGCTGCAGGATCACCATATGAGAATGCAACCATTGTTGGGCCGACAGTTCTATCCAACAAATTCTTTGCATCTTCACCGAGAACGCCATCTTTAGAAACCAAGCGCCCGATATTGTTTTTCAAAACTTTAACTTCAGTTTGCTGAGCACGAAGCGCACGACGAAGCTCATCGGCCTCCGCTGCTTTCAAGCCTTTATAGTCAGCGAACATTGCTACTTTTGCTTTGGAAAACTTGTCTTTTAATTCTGTGGCCAAAGCCTGTTTACCTGAACGATCCATGATCTTTATCTCCTAAAATTTAATTAGTTGTTAGATGATGCGTTTGAAACTGCATCAGAAACGTCCAAACGAACACCAGGACTCATTGTTGCTGAAATAGTAATGCCCTTCATATAAACACCCTTACTTGTAGGTGGCTTAGAACGCAAAACTGCAGATGCAACAGCTACAAAGTTTTCCTTTAGCTTTTTGGCACCAAATGATTTTTTTCCGATTTTCACGTGAACAATACCTGCTTTTTCAGCACGGTACTCAACTTTACCTTTTTTCTGTTCATTGATTGCTTTTGCAACATCAAGTGTAACGGTTCCCAATTTTGGGTTTGGCATCAAACCACGAGGACCAAGAACCTTAGCAACTTTAGAAAGAGCTACCATCATGTCTGGAGTTGCGATCAAAACATCAAAGCCCATGAATCCACCTTGGATTTGAGCAACGAGGTCGTCAGAACCAACGAAGTCAGCACCAGCAGCTTCAGCTTCTTTTGCCTTGTCACCTTTAGCGACTACAGCGATTTTAAGAGTTTTACCTGTACCGTGTGGGAGAACTACTGCACCACGAACTTGTTGGTCACCTTGTTTAGTGTCAACACCAAGAACAAAAGCTGCATCAACAGTTTCGTCAAACTTTGCGCCTGCAATTTTACAAACGAGCTCAAATGCTTCTGCAGTTGCATATGATTTAGCAACGTCTACTTGAGCAAAAGCAGCAGAATACTTTTTACCGTGCTTTTTAGTGATAGGATCTTTTTTGAAAGACGCTTTTTCTGCGCCTTCTTTTTTCTTAGCCATATTTTCTCCTTGGTTCTAGCGCTGAGGCACCAAGCCTACAGCTCCCAATGTTTTTATCCTTATAAAGGATGTTTAAATCAGTTGATCAATCAGGCATTAACCTGAAATGGTCAAACCACAACTTTTAGCGGTACCTTCAATTGAACGCATAGCTGATTCAACGCTAGCTGCATTCAAATCTGGCATTTTTAATTTAGCAATTTCTTCAATTTGCTTCTTAGAAATAGAACCCACTTTTTTAGTATTAGGAGTTCCGGATCCCTTCTCCACTTTTGCTGCTTTCAAAATCAAAACAGCCGCCGGAGGAGTTTTTGTAATAAATGTAAATGAACGGTCTGAGTAAACAGTGATGATTACTGGAATAATCATACCCTTCTGATCAGCGGTCTTTGCATTGAACGCCTTACAGAATTCCATGATGTTTACACCACGTTGACCCAATGCTGGACCTACTGGGGGAGCTGGATTTGCTGCGCCGCCTGGAATTTGTAACTTAATCTGCCCTGTAACTTTTTTTGCCATAAGATGCCTCTATTATCAGAATTTTTAGATTTTTTCAACCTGAATAAAGTCGAGTTCAACAGGAGTTGAACGGCCAAAAATACTGACCAGCACTTTGACTTTGCCCTTATCTTGGTTAACTTCTTCAACTGTTCCATTAAAGTTAGAAAACGGACCATCGACCACTTTAACGTTTTCTCCTTCAGCAAAGGATACTTTCGGACGTGGCTTAGCTTGTCCTTCGACGATTCTATTCGTCATTTTCATAATTTCCGATTCTGGAACTGGAACCGGCTTAAGCTTGTCTCCAACAAAACCTGTTACCTTGGGAGTATTCTTCACCAAGTGCCACATTTCGTCAGTTAAAACCATCTTTACAAGAATGTAACCTGGAAAGAAACGACGTTTAGTGGTGCGCTTTTGACCTTTCACCAACTCAACAACGTTTTCTTCAGGAACAACAACTTCACCGAAAAACTGCTCTTTTTTAAGCGATTTTACTCTCTCTTCAAGAGAAAGTTTCACCTTATGCTCAAACCCAGAATAGGTGTGAACTACGTACCAAGCTAATTCCGGTGGAACTAAATTTTCTGTGTTACTCATAAAACCTCACTAAAGGATCGACTTCATGATCCAAGCCCAAAGGGAATCAAAAGCTCCCAATACAGCACCCGCAATCAAAACAAACAAAACAACCCAGATAGTTGCGTTGGTCGTATCTTTTTGCGCCGGCCAGGTTACTCTGGACATCTCCAACACCACTTCGTTCATGAAAGCGTTGGATTGGTCATTAAAATAAAGAACTAATCCTGTAATCAAACCCAATCCTATGGAAGAAAACCGGATCGCCAAATCAATCTGCTTAAAGGAAGATTCAAGGTTGTAAACTGCACTAACTTTAGAAAGCCCAACAAAAGCGATAGCCGCAACCATAATCGCTACAGCCGTAAAAACCAAGTTCACCCATTTTTGTCTTTGATTTTCCATATTTTTTCGCTTCGTTACTTTCAAAATTGGCAGGCCGAGAGGGACTCGAACCCACAACACGTGGATTTGGAATCCACTGCTCTACCATTGGAGCTATCGGCCTCCATGTTGATTTTGTACAACCAAAAAACGAAGGCGACCCTGAAACTCAGGGCCGCCCTCAGTATAATTATTCTACAATTTCAGAAACAACACCCGCACCTACGGTACGACCACCTTCGCGAATCGCGAAACGAAGATCTTTTTCCATAGCGATTGGAGTGATCAATTCAACTTCCATAGAGATGTTGTCACCAGGCATAACCATTTCCACGTTTTCTGGAAGAGTTACAACACCGGTCACATCTGTAGTGCGGAAGTAGAATTGTGGGCGGTAGCCTTTGAAGAATGGAGTATGACGTCCACCTTCTTCTTTTGTAAGAATATATGCTGCGCCTTTGAATTTTTTGTGAGGAGTTACTGAACCTGGCTTAGCAAGAACTTGTCCACGTTCAACTTCTTCTTTTTTAGTACCACGAAGAAGCGCTCCAACGTTATCTCCTGCTTCACCTGAATCAAGAAGCTTACGGAACATCTCGATACCTGTACAAACAGTTTTAGTTGTTGGGCGGATACCAACGATTTCAATTTCGTCGTTCACTTTAAGAATACCGCGCTCAATACGACCAGTAACAACGGTACCACGACCAGAAATGGAGAATACATCTTCCACCGGCATCAAGAACGGCTTGTCCTTGTCGCGCTGTGGTTGAGGAATGTACTCATCACATGCAGCCATCAATTTCATGATAGATGGTTCACCGAATTCGCCTTGATCGCCTTCAGATGCTTTCAATGCAGAACCGCGGATGAATGGGATTTTATCTCCAGGGAAGCTGTATTTAGAAAGAAGTTCGCGAAGCTCCATTTCAACAAGGTCAACCAACTCAGCGTCATCAACCATGTCACACTTATTTAAGAATACAACGATCGCAGGAACACCAACCTGACGAGCAAGAAGAATGTGTTCGCGAGTTTGTGGCATTGGACCGTCAGCAGCAGAACAAACAAGAATTGCTCCATCCATCTGAGCAGCACCGGTAATCATGTTCTTCACGTAGTCGGCGTGGCCTGGACAGTCAACGTGAGCATAGTGACGTTGGTCAGTTTCGTACTCAACGTGAGTGGTGTTAATGGTAATACCACGAGCTTTTTCTTCTGGAGACTTATCGATGTTTTCATAGTTCATCGCTTTAGCCTTACCTGCTTTTGCAAGCACCTTAGTGATTGCAGAAGTCAAAGTGGTTTTACCGTGGTCGACGTGTCCGATTGTACCAATGTTACAGTGCGGTTTCGACCGCTCAAATTTTTCCTTAGACATATGCCATTTTCCCTTTCAGTTTTTATACCAATTACAAATAAAAATTTTCCGCTTGCTTTATTCTATATTTTTCTTGGTTTGAAAAAGTCATACCAAAAAAACCACAATATATTCCAGCTTTTTTTTCACGATCAAAATTTACACCAAAAGTGGATCTGATGATGGGGATTGAACCCACGACCTCTCCCTTACCAAGGGAGTACTCTACCACTGAGCTACATCAGCAATATGCATGGAGTTTTGATCGAGTTTTCTAAATGGAGCGGAAGACGGGTCTCGAACCCGCAACCCTCAGCTTGGAAGGCTGATACTCTAGCCAATTGAGCTACTTCCGCACATTTAGAAATAATGGTGGTGAGAGAAGGAATCGAACCTTCGAAGGCTGACGCCACCAGATTTACAGTCTGCCCCGTTTGACCGCTCCGGAATCTCACCCCAAACAGAGCCAACTATTAAAAAATGGAGCTGGAGACCGGATTTGAACCGATGACCTGCTGTTTACAAAACAGCTGCTCTACCAACTGAGCTAATCCCGCTTAGATCCCTATTTCGATCTGAGTAGAGCAGAGACAAAAACCTCACGGAATTTGGCAAAGCGAAACCCTTCAGACTCTCAATAACGATGTATCTTGTATAT
>CAZZLF010000057.1:0-8594 GCA_964654965.1 uncultured Bdellovibrio sp. | reverse complement strand
CGATGCGAAGTCGGATAAAAAAGGTTATACCGGGGTATACAAACTCAATGTAGGCGCTTCGTTGTTACTGGATTTTTTTGACCGTAGGACCACGAGGGATTCTTTTCTTTCAGGAGGAATTCAACACTCATATTTCTTTTTAGAATATCTTTATTTGAACTCCTTCAAGTCTATCGTAAGTTTTAAGCGTTCTGGAATTTACGGCGGATTTCTATTTGAGTACTAAGATGACACATAAGTTTGCTTTTAGGGTCGCATATCTCGGAAAAAATTTTTGTGGTTGGCAGCGACAATCGAAAGGTGGTCCCGAATCTCCTTTATTGCCTGCGATTCAAGAAGTGCTAGAAGATGTTCTAACTCGTATCACTAATGAAAAAATTGTTATTATTGGAAGTGGTAGAACAGATGCCGGTGTCAATTCTGTTGGACAGGTTGCCCATTTTCGAACGCACAATTTAAAAATTTCAGCTGAAAATCTGAAAAGGGGCATGAATACTTATTTACCCCCGGACATTCGAGTGATGAAAGTGGATCGAGTTGATGATGATTTTCATGCGCAAAGATCTGCCAAAAAAAAACAATATAGTTATTATTTTCAACAGGGCCCAAGCCCTTTACCGCATCTCATGGATCACACTTGGTGGATTTATCGAAATCTGAATGTGGAAGCGATGCAAAGCGCAGTAAAGCACCTCGTTGGAGAGCATGATTTTAAGGCATTTCAGGCGTCCGATGCTAATCCCCTCAAATCAACGGTGAGGGAGATTCTGGAAGCAGAAGTGACCCATGAAAAAATGCCTTCTTTTCCCGGAGCAGATCTTGCTGAGGAGGGATATTCGGTCATTCGAGTCAGATTGGTTGGCACCGGCTTTTTGAAGCAGATGGTGCGAGGCATTGCTGGCACTCTTTTAAAGGTCGGGGAAGGTCGGCGAAAACCCGAAGAAATGCTTGAAATCATAGAGAAAAAAGACAGAAGCCTCGTGGGCACCACTGCCCCTCCAAAAGGGCTGACTTTGGAGCGTGTTTGGTATAGCTTAGATGGCTCATATGGAAACACAAATTAAGTTAGAAAACGTATCGTCCGTTCAAAAGAAATTCATTGTCACCATTCCCGCCGGAAAAGTTGATCAAACTATTGAAAAAAAATTCGCTGAGGCCCAGAAGACCGCAAAAATTAAAGGCTTTCGCCCAGGTAAGGTACCTCTGAACCTCGTCAAACAATATTACAAGGATGAAGTAAATCAGAATGCATTGAACTCCTTGATCAATGAAACTTACATTGAAGCATTGAAAAAGCATGAGCTTCGTATCGTGGGTGAACCTTCTTTCGAAGGCGCAAAAGAAAAAGAACACATTCATATTACCGAAGGACAGGAATTATCGTATGTGGCCACGGTTGAAGTAGTTCCTGAAGTTGATCCCAAAGATTATAAAGGTCTCTCCGTTGAGAAAATGTCTGCTGAAGTAAATGCGGAAGATATTGAAAAGGTTAAAAAGAACCTTTTGGATCGTAAAGCTGAAATTTCCCCTGCTGCTCGTGCTGCAAAAGCAGGTGATTTCGTTGATTTCAAATACGAAGGTAAATTAAAGACAGATAAAGGTTTTGAAAATCAGGCAAACCTCAGTGGTGAGCGTAATGCTGAAATCGGAAGCGGGCAGCTTCTTCCTGAATTTGAAAAAAATCTGATCGGTCTTAAAGCGGGTGATTCCAAGACCTTTAAAATGACTTATGCCAAAGAATTCACGGATGCAAATCTTGCTGGCAAAGAAGCCGAATATACTGTTGATGTTCGTGAAGTGAAGGAAAAAATCCTTCCTGCTTTCACAGAAGAGTTAGTGAAAGAATTCGGATATAGCAATCTTTCTGATTTTGAAACCAAATCAAAAGAAATGCTCACTAAGAGCAAAGCTGAAGAATCTGAAAACAGTCTTCGAAATAACATGATTGAAAAATTGATTGAAAAAAACCCGATCGAAGTTCCTCAAGGTCTGGTTTATTCCCAAATGCGTGCATTGGCTGATGATTATGCTAATGAATTAAAGCGTTATGGATTTAATGAACAAATGGTTCAATCTGCTATTGTCAGTCAGCTTCAAGATTTCAAAAAACGTGCTGAAACCCAAGTTCGTGCAGGTATTCTTTTAGATGCAATCGCTAAAAAGGAAAAAATCACAGCGAAAGCTTCCGACATCGAATCAGAAATGGAAAAAATGGCTGCCATGTATGGGGTTGAGACGAAAATGCTCAAAGATCGTTTTGAATCGAATCCGCGTGATCAATCAAATTTTGAATATCGTGTTCGTGAAGAGCTTACGATCAAAATGATTTTAGATTCTGCTAAAATCAGTGTCGCTAAAGAATCAAAAAAGAAATAATTTAATAATGTTTTAATTGAAAAGGCTTCGGGTGATTCACCCGAAGCCTTTTTTGTTTCTGGACCAAAGTTGGTTAATAAAAATTTATAAAAATCAGGAACTCGCACTTTGATAGCGTTTTAATCCACGTTTCCAAAGGACTCTCGCCAAGGCTGCATAAATTCCGAGAATCAAGACAACCAGAAAATAATCACTCAAGGGTAATTTTCCAGTTAATGAAAGTGCCGGAAAAGTTCCCATAAATGCAAAAGGTATCGCTGTTTTAATGACAAAACGAATGGAGGCTGGATAAAGCCCAGCAGGTTTATTTGCTAACGCATAAAGTTGGTAATAAAGTGCGGAAACAGTGATTCCTCTTTCTAGCCAGAATGCAAAGACAACGGATACAAAGCGCATTAGCCACTGGGAGGCAAGACCGATCAAAATCCAGAAAAAGACTCCAAACCAAGCAAGTCCTCCATTAAATCCCGCGCTAGGCCCATACTGGTTTAGAATCCAAACCCCCAGCAAAAGATTTAGAATCTGTGTAAAGTTGATGCTTTTAACTGTGGCAAGAAAGACAGATGAAACTGGCTTTGTGAGAAGAATGTCCAGGTCTCCTCGATTCACAAGCATGGGAAATTCCCAAAAGCTTCTTTGAAAAAGTGTGGTGAAAAGAGAGTCGCTCGCAACAAAAATTCCAACAAAAAAGAAACATTCCTCGCGAGTCCATCCATTGATATTGCCAATGTTGCTGTAAATCACTTCAAAAAAGGCGAGCTCGACAATGACCCAGATCAAATCTGCAAATGTCATTGCAAATGCGTTGGATCGATAAATGAATTCTTTTACAAAATTGATTCGAATAACAGTTTTGAAAACATCCCAATAAACCTTGAGCATAGTTAACCCCCGATTCCCTGGTAGCGATGAATAGAAAATTTCCAGCTAAGTTTCAAAGCTATGGCAAAAAGAAAGCACCAGGCAAAGCCGATCATCATATGATGACTCCAGTCGTGTACCGTCCACTTTCCAAGCGCAATTTGAGTCGGTCCAAATACATATAAATAAAATGGGGTTGATTGCCAGATCGTTGAAAGTTGTTCAGGAAAAATGTTGAGTGGAAGAAGTTCTCCAGAGAGAAGGCTGACAACCATGTTTTTTACTAAAAGGATCGCAAAAGCATTTTCCCAATAAAATGCTACGGCGGCGAGTATGGCACCGAAAAGATAGTGAATGATGTTCCCTAAAACGGCGAGGCTCATGGCAAGAATCAAATTAACAATCGATCGATCCGCATAAAGGGAAGCGATCAGGCCTAAAAGAAAACAAAAACAAGCTGTAAATAATTTTTCGCCAAATCCCCGCCAAAAAACGAATTCAACTGGTCCTACAGGCTTTAAGAGGGATTGGCTCAAGGTTCCAGTTCTAATCATTTCAATCAATGCAAAATCATAATTTCCTCCTCGAACCTGGCTGAATAGAACGGAAGTCCAGGTATAGGCAAGAAGGTCTGAATGGGTCATTCCGCCAAAGGAGGAAGTTCCATTTTGCTGAAAAATCGAGTGCCACAAAATAAGTTGGATTCCGACAGGTACAAAGGCTTGCCCTAAAAAATCGATTAAAAAGTCCCAGCGATAAGCCAGAGCGTCTTTCATTCCGTTTCGAATTGCAGCCAGCCGCCATTCTACCATCCATGCTAAAGTTGAAAATTGCATTTGTATTGAACCTATTGTTGGTAGATTTGTTGAATGATGTGTTCGAGTGAAGGTTCCTGGATTCCGATGTCAGCAATTTTATGCTTTTGGAAGAGAATTTGGAATGCTTCTGTAATTCGTTCTCTTGAAATGGTGATCAGGAAGGTAGAGGGCTCATCAAATTCATTTTCGATTTGTGATTCCTCAATGCGTAAATTGGTTGCAAGCTCACTCTTGGAGGTTTCGTCCAGCATTTTTAGTTTTAGCTGGCATTCGTCTCTTTTTCCAAGTTTGGCTTCTTCACCATCATAAATGAGTTCTCCCTCTTTGATGAGTAGGATGCGTTTGCAGAGTTCAGAAATGTCATCCATGTTGTGAGAGGTAAGGATGATGGTTGCGCCTTCTTGCTGATTGTGGGTTTTCAGAAAGCTTCGAAGTTTTTGAGCTGCAAGTACATCGAGTCCAATAGTTGGTTCATCGAGAAAAATCACCTTTGGAAGATGTAGGATCGCCCCGATCACTTCCATTTTCATGCGTTCGCCTAAGGATAGTCTGCGAATTTGAGTATTAAGTAATTTGGTGACATCAAGAAGATGAGTTAGCTCGTCGACGCGTTTTCGGTATGTTTCGCGCGGGATTTGGTAAAGCGCTCTGAGAAGATCAAATGCCTCAAGCGCGGGCAAATCCCACCAAAGTTGTGCTTTTTGTCCCATGACTAATGATATTTGTTTTCGAAATTCAAGATTTCTCTCAAACGGTGTGAATCCTAAAACTGTGGCTGTTCCGCTGGTCGGAGGAATGAGTCCGGACAGTATTTTTAGTAACGTGGTCTTGCCTGCGCCATTTGCTCCAATTAATCCAACAAACTCTCCCGTTTGGATCGTGAAATTGATTCCCTTGAGGGCATCATGAGTGATGTATTCAGGATGGGTTAGCAGCTTGAGAGTTCCCCTCCATCCTTCTTCTTTTTTTACTGATTTAAAACTGCGTTTGATGTCCCGAACTTCAATGCTATTCAATGTAGTTTTCATTTTCGACGTATCGTTTTCCGATCATTTCATCCTGAGGAATATCCAAGGGAATGGCGGCATTATATTTTAACTTGATTGGCTGCCTGTCACCAAACCCGACATTCGAAAAAATTCCATCCCCAAAACCTTTTTGTACCGGAAATACTGTGATCAGTCTAGGTTGGGATTGCTCGCCTCGTTTATGAAAATCGATTGAATAGATGAGTAGATGGGAGTTGTTGCCTCTGGTCGAAGTATTTGGAAACGGAATGATGTCAGTGCGCAGTTCCAGATGAAATTCATTGCTGCGCAGTCTTTCAACCAATCTCTTTATTTTTAATTGTTTGAAAGGATAAGTGCTAATCTCAGGAATAGAGCATCTTTGATTCAAATATTTACGGAGTTCCGATTGATCGCGAAATGCAATATTTCCAGCAAAACAGGTCAGATTGGAAAGGAGTGTGCCTTGAGCAGGAATTCCTGAAAATAACCCGTCAGTGAGCTGAAACCCTGACTCGATTTCACCATCAACATAGCGTGCTCTTTTAAAGCCGAACGGAGTTTTGAGGTTGCTCATAAGATAGCCATAAGTATGAGTGAGTCCTGCGTGGCCGTAAGTGAAGGTAGAATCGTAATTAACCTGAAGAATTGAATTGAAGAATTGGATGACATTGGCTGGAACGGTTCTGGTTCGATCTGAAAGGTGACTTTCATCGATATTTCTCGAAAGACCCCAAAGCGCAAGTAGGTCACGATTTTGGATGCTGTCTGTTTCGATACTTTCCAGAAATCCTGGAAGCTCAGATTTTAGAATCTTTCTCATTTCGTCTGGAGAAGTCGCTAGAGCCATTTTTTGTGCAGCTTCAAACCATGCCTGATCAGAGTCCTTGGCGTGGCTTGAATAACCAAAGATCGAAATCAATAAACTAAAAATAGCCTGCAGCAGTCTTCTTTTTTTCATAAGCGTAGAAAAGGTCTAACAGAATTAACGCACATAGACAATGAACAAAGTTGAAAAGTTCCTATGCTAGATGATAAGGGTTAGTAAATCAGTTTATGAGCACCATTCCGTACGACAACACGTCTTTTTATAATCTTCAGGCAACTGATCTTCATCAGAAGTGGCTTCGTGAAAAGTCGATTTCTGATTTGGTTCCTTTTATGGAAATGCTTGATCCAGGAGCTCGGATATTAGATTTGGGCTGCGGAACGGGTTTGGATTTGGCTTGGATTGCAAAGTCCGGGTTTGAAGGGGTGGGAGTAGACTCTTCCTCATGCATGGTTAAAGCTGCTCGAGAAATTCATGAGCATTCCGGCGTTCAAATTCATGAGAAAAATTTTTTATTCATGTCCTTGGCTGAGGGTGAGTTTGGCGGCGTATGGGCAAATCTTTCTTTTCCTGAATTCCCACCCGAAAATCTGCAACGACTACTGGCAATTTGTTTCAAAGGTGTGAAAGCGGGCGGTGTTCTTGGTGCAGTACTTTATGAAGGAGTTGGCAGTTACGAGGAAGCGGTTATTTGTCCAACAGCTCTCAATGATCGTTCAGCAATGCTGACTAGAAAAATTCATCTCTATACGGAGCAGGCAATTTGTTCCTTGCTGGATCAAACTGGTTTTCAAGTTGTTCGGGTGGGGCGAAATAAAGGTCCCAGTGATTCTGTGACTAAAATGATGTTGATTGCGAAAAGGGTATAAAAAAAGGCAACCACCGAGGTGATCGCCTTTAAGTTGAAAAGGATGATTTTGGCTGTTTTGCAGCAAAATTTAGTGAGTTTTAGCTCTTGCTGCTTTTAAAGCTTTGATTGTTTCGCGATTGTTCAGCATCTGATCGATGATTTCAAGGCCTTCATAGCGAAGATCATTTTCATAAATAAAACGATAAAAGTTTTCGATATCTGGATGCTGACGGAAGTTTTTCAATGATCCTGCACTTGCAGCTTCAGAGGTTGCAGCAGCGATTGCAAGGCCTGCTTCATTTGCACTGGAGCGTGCAGCAGCAGCACTCTCGAGTTCTTCTTCCTCTTCTTCAGCCGCTTCCAGAGTTTTTGTTTCTTCAGCAAGAACTTCAATTTTTTCTGATTTCTTGGAGATGGCGAGTTTTACTTTTGGTTCCGCTTTTTTGGTGGACTTAGCGACCGGCTTTGCTGTTTTGGCAACTGCCTTTGCAGCCGGAGCCGATTTCGTTTTTTTAGTCACTTCTGCTTTTTTTGCGGGTTTTGCTGGTTTTTTCATCATTCCTCCAAGTGTAGTTGTTTTACAGGTTTGCTTCGGATTTGTCCAAAATTCCGTAACGGTGAAGTTTGTTATAAAGGGTTTTAATCGTAATTCCGAGAGATTGTGCGGCGCGCGTTTTGTTTCCGTCGAAATGCTCTAGGCATCTTAAAATATGAAGGCGCTCCAGGGCTTCCAAAGTCATTTCCACTGGGGGCATTTCGTTGGATTTCAGGTCTTTGCGGCCATTGAGGGGGCTTCGAATCGAAGCGGGAAGGTCTGAAAGGTGGATGGTTTCGCTTCCGGAAAGAACTTTCATCCTTTCAACGGTATTTTGCAACTCTCGGATGTTTCCAGGCCAGCTATATTTGAGAAGGCTGTCGGAGGCTTCGGGTGAAAGTTGGCTCAAAATTCCGGGAGAAAAATGCTCCATTAATGCGCCCAGATCTTCCTTTCGTTCACGCAACGCTGGTAAACGAATGGAAATGGTATTGAGGCGGTAGAAAAGATCTTCGCGAAAACGACCAGCTTGAACTTCGCTTTCCAAGTCTCGATTGGTCGCACTGAGAATGCGTACGTTGACGTGGATGGATTCCTTGCCGCCAACTCGATAAAATTCGCCCTCTTGAAGAAAGCGCAGTAATTTTGCTTGTAAGGAAAGAGGCATCTCCCCGATTTCATCGAGAAAAAGTGTGCCTCCATCAGCGATTTCGACCAAACCTTTTTTGGTGTTTACGGCACCGGTAAATGAACCTTTTTCGTGACCGAAAAGCTCGCTTTCTAGAAGTGATTCAGAAATGGCTCCACAGTTAATTGCTACAAATTGAGATTGGGCTTTTTCGTTCCTAGAGTGTAGGCGACGCGCGATAAGCTCTTTTCCCGTGCCGCTTTCACCTAGAATCAAAACAGAAGCTTTCGTAGGAGCAACACGATCAACGATATTGATCACTTGTTTTAGTTTTTCGTTAGAGCCTATGATTTCATGAGTCGAGTCAGTAACGTTCTTCAAGTTCTGCTTCAGGGTTAATCCCGGAAGAAAACTTGCATTCTGATTTTGAGTAGAAGCGTTGCTCATGGTTGGTGGATTATATACAAACCGTGTAAAAATTGCAAACTAAAAATGGATCAAACTGATCAATTTTTATGGCCACAGGGTTGCGGAGCAAGTTGTGAATCAACTGATTTTGTTGAATGATTTCGATAATTAAATGGCCGCAGTTTCAAAAGAGATAAAAAACAACTGTTCTCCACCGTAGTCTTTTCTGGTTCCATACTGCATTTCTGCAGAAATACTAAAAGGAACGTTCCAGAGCAGGGT
>CAZZLF010000056.1:0-8648 GCA_964654965.1 uncultured Bdellovibrio sp. | reverse complement strand
AACGTGAGCGATTTGCTTTCAGTATGAGGAATGACCACTAATGCATTGGTATTCGCGGGATCTTCCAACAAGTTTTTTTCAATGAGAGATTCACCACCATAAACAGCTTTACGCTCATCGACGGTTCCACTGACATGTTTTTCCATTCCGAGAGCAATGATCTGGCCTTCCAACCCCGGAGCCATCACGGCATGAAAACCGTTGGAACAATTCAATGCATTTGCTACCGGATTTCCAGAACCATTGTTCACCACCGTATCCCCGGTTTCAATCAACAGCAGTTTTTCAAAATCAGTTTCAGCAAGATGGCTGACATGATCCGTATTAAAAGCAAGATTGATTCGGTTGGTACAAAGAGCTTTTTTCAGATCATGAAGGCAATTGAGATTGAGTGATCCATCGGCAGAGATCCCTTTTCCGTCGCAGGCATCATGAGAAAAAGGGGTGTGGAGGTGAGTAATGACCCGTTCTAAATGAAACCCTCTGACGGTTCCCAATTCGAGAGTATCGACCAGCCCGGGACTTGGATCCTTCAGGGAACACCCTGTGGCGCAGAAAGCCAAAACCCCCATCATTCCAATGAACTTCATGAAGCTCAGCATAGCACCGAGATGAATAATCCGTAAAAAATTTCAGTTTTATCTTCGTCTTCCGATAAGTCTTTCAGGGCAAGGATTCAGCCCTACCCATCAACCCATCCACGGAACGGAACAGCTACTTGAGGAATAAACGATGCCGTTTCGACCAACCATGACTTTCTTTACTTTTCTCACTGCAATTTTTTTAACAGCCAGTCCCACTTTCGCTTATGAAACCATATTTGATCGACTCGATGGAACAGGGCCCTCTAAAAAAAGAGTCGATGTTGTTGAATGGGATGGCAATCTTGAGATTCATGTATATCCCAAGGGTTCACTCAAAGGCATGGGAGTCAAACTAGACGATCGCGAAAAGGGAAAAAAAGTGATGGTCATCAGTTATGACCTGAAGGACACCAAAGAACCCTTAGTCCGCAGGGCGATTCTCGGAATTCCCTTCAATCCTAAAATCAAGGCTTTCGTCGACAGCTCCGAATCTGATTTTGACAAAATCGGGCTTTCCAACCGTGATTTAGGAAAACCGTGGAGCAGCTATAAACTACAAGCCCCTCCCCAAAAATGGGGACCGGATGGTTCCAAATATGACGAAGATTCCACACCAGAACAGATGACTGAAATGCGCAGAAACGACAGAATGGATTCCTACCAAAGTCGAAAGCCAGCATCTTATGTTCAAAAGTCAGCTCAAAAGCAAGAACAACAACCTTACGTCCACCCCGCAAAAAGAGTGAAAAAACAGGTTAAAGCCGAACATAATGAGGGCGGGGTTCAAGAATACGAGTGGTGAGACCAGCTTTAAACTTGCTGGACTTCGATGACTTCAGGGATAGCGGCTTTTAATTTGGTTTCAATTCCCATCTTCAAAGTCATTGAAGAACTAGGACAACCAGAACAAGCACCTTGAAGTGACAAATAGGCAACTCCAGCTTCAAAACGATCAAGAGTCACATCTCCGCCGTCCATTGCTACTGCCGGTCGGACTTCTTCGTCGAGAAACTTCTGAATTTTGATTTCAATCTCAGTCGACATCTGGGTTGCTTCGGCTTCACTTCCGATCAATACCGCTTCACCAGCAGTGAGATGCTTTTCAATCGTATCTGAAGCTGTCTTATGAACGAAATCCCAATCACCCTCTTCGGATTTGGTGATGGTTACAAAGTCTTTGCCGATCATGACTCCTGAGATTCCGTTCACTTCAAGCAACTTGGTTGCAAGTGGTGAACGAACCTGGGCGTCAACGAGCTTAGTGAAGTTTGCAGCACCTTTCTCTAAAAGCTTTCGATTGACTGAATACTTAAGAGTGTTTGGGTTAGGCGTAAATTCCAACGAGACATAAACTGCTGACTGTTCCATACCTGCAATCTATACCTTTTAGTATGGATTAATCAAGCCTAATTTTGCTGGTGTTTTGTCCAATTTTTGATGATTCTAGGAAGCATGAAATTCATTCCCACCATTCTTTCTGGAGGCAGCGGAACCCGACTTTGGCCGGTTTCTCGAACTAAATTTCCCAAACAGTTTTGCGAACTTTTTGAAGAGTCGTTATTTCAAAAAACGTTAAACCGCTTGAATCAACTTGGCTCCCCCTGGGTGGTGACGAATGAATCCATGAAGGTTCTCACCGAAGGGGTCATGAAGAACTGTAACGTTCCGCTGAATCAGGCTTTGTACGAACCAAAAGCGAATAATACTGCTCCAGCAATTGCCCTTCTTTGCAAAGTTCTGGAACAACAAGGACGCTCCGGTGATGTCGTTGGAATTTTTGCATCTGACCACTTGATTCAAAAAGAAAGTGCATTCTTTGAGGCAGTCAAATTGGGAATAGAATGCGCAAAAAAAGGCATGGTTGCCACATTGGGAATTCAACCCACCTATCCTGCAACCGGTTACGGATACATTGAAGTTTCGAAAGAAAAATTTCTCGGTGAAGCGCGCCCCACCATGGGCTTTCGCGAAAAACCTGACTTGAAAACAGCAGAAGGATTCGTTGCGTCCGGAAATTATTTCTGGAATGCGGGAATGTTCATCTTTGAAGTTGCGACCATGATCTCCCACTTGAAAAAATTCATGCCTGAAACTTGGGCTGTGATGAACGAGCTGAAATCCGACCTTTCGAATCTCAAAGAAATCTATGCGAAATGCCCTTCTCAAAGCATTGATTATGGAGTGATGGAAAAACTGAAAGAACAGGTCTGCATTCCTGCTGATATCGGCTGGAGCGACGTAGGATCCTGGGACGAAATTGCATCCATGCAGGACTCATCTCAGAAATTCGAAGCTGATGCCAAAGGAAACCACTTCTACTCCAAACAAAACCGCGTTGCTGCTTTTGTTGATGTGAATGATCTGATCGTGGTCGACACTGCGGACGCTGTTTTAATTTCCAAAAAAGGCTCTTCTCAAAAAGTAAAACACATCGTCGACCAAATGACTGCCGCCAAAGACTTACGTGCTTCAGAGCATGTTTTTGAATATCGCCCTTGGGGACGATTTGAAATTCTTCGAGACACCGATGCATTCAAATCAAAAGTCATTCATGTGAATCCGGGACAACAGCTGTCTTATCAAAGCCACAACAAACGCGCAGAACACTGGGTAATCATCAAGGGACATCCAGAAGTCGTTTTGAATGATGTGGTTCATCAGCTAAAACCGGGCGAAAACATTTATATCCCACTCGGAGCCAAACATCGCATTCGTAATCCCCACCCAAGCGAGGTGGTCGAGTTTGTTGAAGTTCAAGTGGGCACCTACTTCGGAGAAGACGACATCATTCGCTATCAGGATGATTACAAAAGAAGCTAATGACAGTGATCTAGAGATCAATTCTAAAAGAAGAAATTCATGGATCGTTAGGGACAAAGTCCACCTTTGTTTTGTCGGATTTGCCCGGAAACATCCTTGGCATACTGATTGAGAATATAAGTACTCTCACCCATTCCCTTTACCGGATAGGAAACTTGCGTTGCACCACTTAGACCATCTACAAAATATCCTTTGGGAAGGTAAGGTGAATCATTAGAAACCTGAGTAGTGGTGGTTTTCAAGTAAGATTCCAATGCGCTCAGCTCTGTTGCATTCGCGTTTACATGCCCATATTTTTGAAGCGGATAATCAGCGCAATTTGAACAAAACTCTTTAGAAAATCCTTCAAAATTTCCGTTTTGATCAAATTGCATCGTTGTTGAAAAAGGATTGCAACTTCCTGAATCACACCCCGGAACAGCAAATACCGGAAAATAGAGCTTTCCATCTTTGCAATGAAGGTCTGTATTTTCAACCCCATCACCTTTGCGAACATGATCCGCGATTTTCGTCGTTTTGATTCCATTGGCTTGAGCCAGTGCAGGCATCACTCCTGACAGAGGTTCCGGCACCAAACTTCCAGGTGGACAATTGGTCGCCTTGGAAGCTTCGCCCGAAGTGTTTTCCGTCAGAGAGGGTTTGTATTTGGAACCATCCGGACAACTCTCACCCTTTTGGGTGAGCTGATCTTTGGGTGGTTTTCGATTTATTTGATCTTCAGTCAGATAACTCAAATCAACTCTATCTGGCCATTCCCCGTTTTTTTCAAAAAGTAAACAGGCATAAAGCATCTTGCGGATCTTAGGCTGGTCAGCCTTGCTGATTCCATCTTGGGTTAAATTCGGTGGCATTTCGTGCGGAGGATTATCTGAAAGGAAATAGTCTTTCAACTGAACCGGACGGCGATCTAGCCCACGTTCACGGAATTGAAAAATTGCTCCCTCTTGATGTTCATTATGACAACTGCTGCAGTTCATTGCATTACCAATCAGGTTTCTGAGCTTCTTCTTCGAATCCCCTTTTTTGAATTTTTCCGAATCCAAATAACCTTCCGGCGTCTCAGGCAAACATTGATCGAGGACAGCATTACGATACGGATCTTCGAATGACCGGATGGGACCGATCGGTGTTCCCAGCAATTTCTGGTAATCCCGATCAAACGTTTTCACGTATTGATTCACTACCGGATCAAAGGTCACAAAATCAGCTTTCTTGAATGAGGCATAACGAGCGTTCAGCTTTTCTTGTCCATCGAGGTCCTGTGAAGTCGAAAGTTTACGATCACTATTGAACTGAATCGGTCCCTTCGTGTGACAAGAGGTGCAGCTTTCTCCTCCAGTCGGGTAACTCGTACGGTTTTTAATCTCAACGACTAATCCGCTCTTAGAGTTGGAGCGATACTCCCTCCAGTAATCATCGATGAACTGGATGGGCGGATCTACGGGTTTGCCTGTTTTGGGATCATGATTGCAAAGTGCAAAGACGGAAAACTGCTTATTCGACGGTAAATCATCGTAGAGATCTGACTGATCGGGCAAGGAAATGATATAGGTGCGATTGCAATTACCATCGTTGAAATTTACCACGAGTCGTTTCTTCTTTTTATCCATCGGAAGACCGGGATGAATGGTGTTATTAATGAACAGGATCGGATCCTTAGTTTTGCCGGAACTTTCCATGGATGCTTTTAACTTCTGAATCGTGGCATCGACGGTTTTTGGATTAGACAATCCTTTCAAAACCTCAGGATTATTGATTTCGGTTGGTATCGTTTCGATTCCAATCGCCGATGAATTGTTTTTGCGGTAATCCGCTTCGGATACGGGCATGCGGCTTCCATGGTCATCTGCATCGATCCTTTTCTTCAGCCGATTCACCTTGAAATCACTCAGACAAAGTTCCAATGCAGGGTCCTTCACGTTTCTCAAACAGTGATCGATCATTGGATCAATGAACGGTTTTGTGTTTTTTGCGATCACCCGTCTTAAAAGATCATTGAATTTTAAAGCATCGGTTTGCTTTTTACTTTTCAGTTTCTCGATGCACTCATCACTTTGGGCTAATAAATCTGGTCGATTTGAGCCGGTATAAGTCGAACCCTTGGACCACTCCATCAAGTTCATCTGAAGAAAAGTATCGGGAGTTTTCTGATAGCACTTTTTGAGATAACTGTTGACGTCCTCACTCTGAAACATGCTTTTCAAATCTGCAATGTCTTGGCGATCAGTGTCGTAATTAGGATTGGACTCAAGCAGTTTGCTCAAGGGAACATCCTCAAGAAGCTGCCGCTCGGGATCCGAAGCCTCAAGGGAATAGGATTTTGATACTGCTTTTTCTAACTCTTGCCATTCCTTCAAATCCTTAGGGCAACCTCCCCACACCTTATGTGGAAGTAAAAGAAAAAACAGCAATCCTGAAAAGACTTGGCCCATGAACACTGATCGGCATTTTGTTGCCACCTCTTTAAGATAAAAAATCCTTTCATATCTAGACTTTAGCCTTGGCCCGGACGACAATTAAACCATGTTCAAAGTTACCCGTTTAGCTTCACTCTTCATCCTGCTTGGGTTGACAGCTTGTAACCGCAACGCCCCGTTGCCAGAGTCGCCGATTACTTTAGAAGGCTATGCTTTTGGTTCGACTTATACTCTGAAATATTTTGGAACTGCAGAAGCAACAGCTTTAAAAAAAAAGGTCGAACAGTTTTTGCAAGAGTTTGATCAGGAGTTTTCCACATACCGTCCAGACTCAATCATCACTCGATTCAACCAAATCCAACCCGGATTGCATCTGAAAGTGTCTTCTCGTTTCATCGCTATGTTGAAACTGGCCAAGGCCCTTCACATCGAAACAGGGGGAGCATTTGATCCATCTTTGGGAAAAAGCATTCAACTTTGGGGATTTGGTGGCTCAGAACGGAAGACAATTCCTACCCGGCACGAACTTGCAATTGCAAAATCTAACTCGAAAATGGATATGATCGCTTGGGATGAAGCCAACCATGAAGTTTGGAAAACGCAAACCGTTGTTTTGGATGTAAATGCGTTTGCTCCCGGGTGGGCTGCTGATCTTTTAGGCCAGCAACTCAAGCAACAAGGATTGAATGATTTCATGGTCGATATCAGCGGAGAGATTTTATTTCAGGGAAAGCGCCCGGATGGAAGTGATTGGATAGGTGGCATTGAAACACCAAACGAAAAAAATGCTGGAAAAGTGCATCTTGCATTCCGAATCTCCAATCAGGCACTGGCCACATCTGGAAATTACCGTCAGTTTCGGATGCAAAATGGAAAGAAAAAATCACACATCCTCAGTCCCGAAACGCATCAACCCATTGAAAACAATATTGCATCCGCATCGGTCATTGCAGACTCCGCTGCTCGAGCAGACGCTTGGAGCACCGCCATGATGGTCAAAGGTGAAAAAGGGTTAGAAGATGCAAAAAAAGCAGGGGTCAAAGCCTACTTGATTCTTTTGCGTGAAGATGGATCACTGAAACCCATGATGAATCCATTGATGAAAGAATTTATTCAATCGAATCAAATTTAATTTACTGAACTTCGTGATTCTTGAAGTACTCAAGGGTTTTCTTCAGGCCCTCTTCCAACGAAACTTTTGGTTCCCAATCCAAAAGTTTTTTTGCCAACGAGATGACCGGCTTGCGCTGTTTTGGATCATCCTGAGGCAGGGGCTGGAAAACAAATTCACTCTTCGACGGAACAATTTTCTTCACGATTTCGGCGAATTCCAAAATCGTAAATTCACCTGGATTACCCAGATTCACCGGATAACAATGGGATGATTTCATCAAGCGGTCGATGCCATCGATGAGATCAGATACATACTGAAAACTTCGCGTCTGTTTTCCATCTCCATATATGGTCATTGGTTCTCCGCGAAGTGCCTGGAACATCAGATTCGTCACCACGCGACCATCTTCAGGATCCATTTTTGGCCCATAAGTATTGAAAATACGGATCACACGGACATCCACTTTGAATTCACGATGGTAAGAGTAGATCATCGCCTCGGCATAACGCTTGGATTCATCATAGATCGCGCGAACACCGATCGGATTGACATTGCCCCAATAACTTTCAGGCTGAGGGTGAACCAGAGGATCACCGTACACTTCAGAAGTAGAAGCATAGAAAAATTTCGCGCCCGTCTTGCGCGAAAGATCGAGCAAATGACGAGTGCCTTCTGCATTCACCAACATGGTTTCAATTGGAATTGCAAAATATTTGGGAGGAGAGGCGGGAGATGCAAAGTGCATGATCCAATCCCACTTCCGCCGGCTGGCCAGTTCTTCCGGTAAAGGTTTGGATACATCTACTTTTTGAAATTCAAAAAGTGGATTACCCATCATTTCCTCGATGTTTTTCAATCGCCCTGTGCAAAGGTTATCCAACCCCAGCACAAAATGCCCCTGATCAACAAAATGCTTACTGAGATGACTGCCGATGAAGCCCGAGGCTCCGGTGATCAGGATATTCACACGTTTCGCCCCAAAGAGATGATTTTCATTCCAGCTTTTTTCATCGTGAGAACATCAAAATGATTTCGACCATCCAGAATAAATGGATTTTTCATTTTAGATTTCAACTGAACAAAATTAAGGTCGAGGAATTCAGGCCATTCCGTAATCAAAAGCACTGCATCGGCTTCATCAAAAACTTCTTCAGCTTTTTCAGCGAAATGAATTTCTGTGCTTCCCCACTCTTTTTTGGCCCGCTTCATGGCGACCGGATCATATCCTACGACTTTTGCTCCACGCTCAATCAACTTAAGAGCCACATCAAATGCTGGAGCATCACGAAGGTCATCGGTAAACGGCTTGAAGGCTAGTCCCAAAATCCCTACTTTGCGTCCCTTCAAGATTTTCAGCTCCGAAGCAAGAATATCAATCATGCGCAACCGTTGGCGCTGATTCACTTCTTTTGCCGCTTGAGTGATCACCATCGGCAAACCATATTCTTTTCCGGTAGAAACCAAGGCAGCGGTGTCTTTTCCAAAACAGGATCCACCCCAACCTAAGCCGGCTTGAAGAAACTTGTTACCGATTCGGGAATCCAAACCAATTCCCTTGGCAACATGAGTGATATCGGCTCCCACTTTTTCTGAAAGCTCAGAAATCTCGTTAATGAAAGAAATCTTGAGCGCTAAAAAAGCATTGGCTGCATATTTGATCAATTCTGCTGATTGAAGATCACTGGAAAGAAAGTTCACCATCCGAAAGTTTTC
>CAZZLF010000055.1:0-8685 GCA_964654965.1 uncultured Bdellovibrio sp. | reverse complement strand
TGTTTTGAGGAAGGGAGTCCCCCCACCATCCTTTGACCCGTTCGAGTTCGATTTTCTGATCACGAGAAAAGTTTTTCAGTTGGTACGGCCCGCTGCCCACAGGATTGATGATTCCTTTGGCTTTATTAAAGTCGCCAGCGTTAACAAATTGTTTTTTCTGAATCGGGATACACTTTTCATTGCAGTTCAGAACGGTGTTCACCTTTGGGTTTTCAACCTTCAGTTTAAAGGTGAGTTGGTCCACTTTTTCAAATTGGAATGGCCCCATGGAAGCTCGAAGAGGAGCGGCATCCACTTTGGGATCCATCATCTTTTGATAAGTAAACTCCATGTCATCAGTGGTGATCGGAGTTCCATCTTGCCAAAGAGCGTTCTTGCGAATGGTGTAAGAGATGACTTTGTGGTCTTTGGAGACATCAATTTTTTCTGCAATCATCGGAAAGTACTCTCCGGTTTCCCGGTCCAGCTCAAAAAGTTTTGCAAAAATAAAAGACATGACGTTTGTGGAGCTTACGTCCCCCGTGATGATGGGGTTCAGCACTTTGGGATTACTCGAGATCTGGGTGTAAAGAGTGCCGCCCTTTTGGGCTGGAGGTAGTTTGGAATAGGAATCACCCGCCTTAGTGGAGTAGGGATTCATCGCCTGAGTGGACAGGGGCAACGTCAGAGCAAATAGGATCTGGATCAGTATTTTCATATCGATACCTCTTCACCAACGCTGACATAAACGGGTGGGGGGTGCAAGGCTCTTGCGCCGCACCAGTAGCTTGAACTCTTGACTTTTTCAAGGCTCGAACCATAATGAAGAATCAATAAAATCTCTCTTGTTTTTAAATGAATTGAAAAAGGAGTGTTCCATGATCGAAGTGACAGGACTCACGAAAATTTACGGTCAACGTACCGCAATTGATGATCTGAATTTTACCGTCAATAAAGGTGAAATCGTCGGCTTTCTGGGGCCAAACGGTGCGGGTAAAAGCACGACCATGAAAATTCTTACTGGTTTCATGCCTGCCAGTTTTGGAACTGCCAAGGTTGCCGGCTTTGATGTATTTGATGATGCGATCGAAGTGAAGCGCAACGTGGGTTACCTTCCCGAGAACCCACCCGTGTATTTTGACATGGTTGTTGAAGATTATTTAAAATATGCGGCAAAGCTTCATGATCTTCCTCACTCTAAGCTCAAGACATCTGTGGATGCAGCTCTTGAAAAAACAGGGTTAACTCAGGTTCGTGGACGAATTATCGGTAACTTATCCAAAGGGTATCGTCAGAGAGTCGGTCTTGCTCAGGCACTGGTGCATGATCCCCAAGTCTTGATTCTTGATGAACCAACAGTTGGTTTGGATCCGGTTCAAATCATCGAGATCAGACAATTGATCAAATCGTTGGCTGGAGCCCACACTGTGATTCTCAGTTCTCACATTCTTCCGGAAGTGACGGCAACTTGTGAGCGCATCATCGTCATTAACAAAGGCAAAATTGTGGCTCAGGATAACATTGATCACCTGACCACTCGAATGAAGCAGGGCCTTGTTTACCGATTAAAAGTGAAAAATGCGTCTTCTGAAGGAATGAAAGCACTTCAAACAGTCAGTGGGGTGAAGTCTGTCAGTATGGATGGCGGAGACCTTTCGATTGAAATCAATCCAAATCAAAGTGAGCTTCGTGATCAGATCGTCGAAGTCGCTGTTCAACAGAAAATGGGAGTGCTCGAGTTTGTGGCCGACAAACTGAGTCTCGAAGAAGTGTTCCTCTCGCTGACGACTCAAGAAAATACGGAAGGAGGCCAGTCATGAAATTCAGCTTTAAGAAAATGTGGACCATCGCATTTAAAGATTACCGAACCTATTTCACATCACCGATTGCCTATATTGTAATTGCCGGGTTTCTTCTGATCATGGGATGGATGTTCTTCTTCAATCTCAGTCATTTCAATCTTCAGGCTTTGCAGTACAAACAGTTTGGTGGAAAAAGTGGCAGCATCACTGATGGGATCATCAGACCCCTTTATGGAAACATGAACGTGATCTTTTTGTTTCTCGTTCCCTTCATCACGATGCGGCTATTTGCAGAAGAAAAGAAAATGCAAACGATCCAATTGCTCATGACTTCTCCCACCCGTCTGGGTGAAATGATCGTTGGAAAATTTCTTTCTGCGCTGATGTTGCTGTTGACGATGTTGGCTCTGACGGTGATTTATCCGTTGATTTTGTTTATCTATGGAAACCCTGACATTGGGCCTATTTTAACGAGTTATGTGGGTACTTTCCTGCTCACCAGTTGTTATGTTTCAACCGGTGTTTTGTTCTCGTCCATGACTGAGAACCAGATCGTAGCTGGTGCGCTGACATTCGCAGCTGGCCTGTTTTTCTGGTTGATCAACTGGGCAGCTCAATCTGCGGGACCGGTTTTCAGCGATGTTCTGGATTATCTTTCACTGATCCAACATTATAACAACTTTAGTCAGGGCATTTTTGATACCAGTGACGTCGTATTCTATCTTTCATTCATCGGAATCGGTTTGTTTGTCACTCACCGTGTTCTTGATTCTTATCGTTGGAGGTCGTAATCATGACATCTAAAAAAGAACTCACTAAACGTACTCTTTCTTTCGGTGCCAATTCTGTTTTTATTTCGATTCTCGTGATCGGGATCATTGGCGTCGTGAATTTTCTTTCTTCGCAATACCCTCAGAAACTGGATCTGACTAAGAACAAGATTCATACATTTTCAGAACAATCTGAAAAAGTGATGAAGGGTTTGACCGATGAGCTGAAGGCTGAATTTTATGGCGATATCGGTTCAAAAGAAAAGTTTCGCGCGCTATTCAACAATTATAAAAAACTGACTAACAAGTTCAAATTCGAGTTGGTTGATCCAAACAAAGAACCACTTCGGGTCAAACAAGCAGGCATTAAAAAAACGGAAACCTTGGTGCTGACCTATAAAGGCAAGACCATGAAGGTGGAGGAGATCAACGAAGAAAAGATCACCAATGCAGTGATCAAGCTCTCTAAAAACAACAAAATCACTGTGTGTACGATCGTTGGTCATGGTGAATACAGTATTAATTCTCCAGACCAGACCGGTCTTCAGGCTGTAAAAAATGGTCTTGAAGGTCAAACCTACGAAACCAAGGAAATCACACTTGCTCAGGAAACATCAGTTCCTTCGGATTGCAGTGCGATTGCCATGATCGGGCCGGCAAAAGCACTGTTTCCAAGTGAAATCAAGGCAATTTCAGATTATCTGAACAATGGAGGCCGCGCGGTTTTTGCGGTGGAAGCGGGGATTGGACAAGCCGATCAAACTCGTGAAATTCGTGAAATACTGAAAAATTGGGGAGTCGATGTCAAAACAGCACTGATCATCGATCCGGTCTCACGACAGCTGGGAGTGGATGCTTCCGTACCGATCATTGTTCAGTTTAATCCAGATCAACCGATCACCAAGGACTTCAAGGCTCAATGTTTCTTTCCTTTTGCCCGCCCTGTAGAACCGGTATCTCCTGAAATTCCAGGAATCAAAACCGTTTGGCTTTCCAAAACGACACCAAAAGCATGGGGTGAGACCGACATGGCTTCCATTGCAAAAGGTGCGGTTCTTTATAATCCGAATTCTGATCTCGCTCCTCCATTGAGCACTGCCATCAGTGTCAGCGGAAAAGCCAAAGATTCAAAAGCAACTCGTGATACACGCATTGTGGTTTTTGGTTCCTCCCAGTTTGTTAACAATCAATACTCCCGATTTGGTGGAAATTTAGATTTCTTTCTCAATGCTGTGAGCTGGGTATTGGAAGACGAAAGTCTGATTTCGATTCGAGCAAAAGAAGATGAATCAGGAAAAGTGGAACTTTCTCAAAATGAAGGCATGGCGATCTTCTGGATCAGCGTGATCATCATCCCGCTCCTCATCGCGGCTTTCGGAATTGTGATCTGGGTGAGAAGAAAAAAACTATGAAACAGCCGAATTGGAAAACTCCACTGATTCTGTCAGCAGTCTTGTTGGGCTTTGGAACCTTTGCTTATTGGTTGCAGTATTCCCATAAACCCAAAAAAGAAAAAGCGGACATTCAAACCAAAAAACCGATCTCTCTTGCATCTGAAGATACTCAAATCGGGATGATTCGGTTGAAGGGTGCAAATGGCCTGATCGAGCTGAAATGTGAATCAATTGCAGAAAAAACTTGTTCTCAGGGTAAAAATGGAAAATGGGTGATCACGAATCCCCCTGGTCCGGATCATGAAACCCTGATCGCAGATTCAGGAGTGGTTCGGGATTTCATTAATACCGTTGCCAATGCGGTTTCGGTCGAAACGATCGACCTTTCTGAAGAATCCGAAGAAAAGCGAAAATCACTTTTTGATCAGTATGGACTGAGTCCAGAAAAAAGAGTGAAACTGGATACGCAATTCATTGAATTAGTGACGTCGAATGAAAAAGGCGTTGCCGAAAATCGACTGGCTGCCTGGTTCGGAGAAGAGCATCCGATTGGAGATAAAACTTTTGTTGGCTCTTCCGTAAATGGAACCATGAATGACAAAACCGTATTCTTGATCGCCAATTATTTTAAAACGAACAACCTTGGCAAAACTTCGACTTATTTCCGCGATAAGGAAATCCTCAACTTTGATCCTGCTTCGGTAACTGAAATCACGGCTCGCCTTTCTGCAGAAAAAAGTAACGGCGGTAAGCTGCTTTTGAAAAAAGAAAATAGCTTGTGGAAGGTGAATGGATTTGAGTCGACTCAAGAGCAAGTGGAGAATCTTCTTTCAGGATTTACTGCAGCTAGGGCAAAAGAGTTTGTTGATGAAGGTTTTCTCAAAGGGCTCAAGCCGATCGTCAATTATCAAATCAAAACAGGACAACAGACTTTGTCGCTAGAACTGTTTGAAAAAAGCCTACCAGCAAAACAGATGCCGGGTGGCAAACAGAAGCTTCCTGCAGAGAAAAGATATTATGTGAAGACTTCGGCCAAAAAAGGTGCTTTTGAAGTCGAGGCGCTTCTCAGATCTCAAATAGACAAAAGAATTTCCGCTTTTCGTAAGAACGTTATCTTTACGGATGCAGAAAAGGTAACTGCAACCACGATCAAGGTTGAAGGGCCGGGGTACTCAGTCAAGCCTGAGTTCGAGTATAAAAATCAAAAGTGGTTCCCTAAAGATCCAAAACAGGAATGGGATGTTTCAATCGCCACCAAGTTGATGGATTTGCTCGCGATGACTCGAGTACAGGATTTTGTAAGTCCACCCCCTTCGGGAAAAGAATTGATGAAACTCGCTATTGGAGACAGTAAAAACCCGAATAAGTTGAACCTTTCCTTTTTTACAGCAAAGGACAAACTGTACGCCCGTAATTTAAATGATAAAAACAATGAGGCGTACCTCATGGAGGATTCCATGAAGCCGACGCTTCCGAAATCGGAAAAAGAATGGAAAATTCAAACGAACAAGGACAAGTCAGCGGAACAGAAGTAAACGTGGAGTCAGAACAAAATCCAGGTTTATTAAAGCAAATGGTTCAAGATGCGATTGGAATTCTCACGGATCCATCGGCCTTTTATCAAAATCGTTATGAAAAGATGACCAAGAACCAAGCGATGGCCCTTGGATTGGTGGTGTGCTGGTTGGCGGCCATTGCTGATTGGTTGGTTCGTGTACTGAAGCATGAGTCCTTGATTCAGGGACTAAGAAAAATCCAACAACAACTTCAAGTTCTTCCAATCTGGAAAGATATTCCAGAATCGATCTGGAATCAGGGAGATGTGGTCCAATCCTTTTTTCCGGATTGGGCGGTGGAAGGTCTTCGATTAATGTTGAACCCCTTTCATCAATTTTTCATGTTTTACACGTCTGGATTTGTTTTCTGGATCGGGGCGACTCTTCTGGTTCAGAAAGAGAATCCGTTTCGTAAGAATATCCATTATCAGAATTTGGTGAAAATAACGGCTGTGAGTTCTGTATCGAGTATTGTCGGCGCGATTCTGGGTTTTTTGCCTGCGGGTCTGGGTGGGTTCGTCGGTTGGATTTATCATGTGGTTCTGCTCATGACAGGGTTTTCAATGCAATTCAATATTTCGAACTTACGCAGTCTTAGCGTGATTTTCCTTCCAGGTTTGATCAGTTTTTTCCTGGTCGTTCTGATGATAGGATTGGCAGTAGCATTCATGATTGCGATTGTTTCATCGCTTTTTCAATAAACCGGAGTTAAAGATTGAATATGTCTAAACCAAAGTTCAGCCTGACAACAGCGATTGATTATCCCAATGGTTCTCCTCACCTCGGACATGCCTATGAAAAGGTCGTAACGGACGCGTACGCCCGTTGGTACCGGATGCTTGGTCATGATGTGTTTTTTCTGACCGGAACCGATGAAAATGGACAAAAACTAGTAAAGACGGCTGAGTCTTTAGGTAAAGACACCATGTCATTCGTGAATGAAAATGTGGTTCGATTCAAGGAGCTTTGCCAGACCCTGAACATATCTTATGACGATTACATTCGAACTACCGAAGATCGCCATGTGAAAGCGGTCCAGGCATTCTGGAAAAAACTGGAGGATCGGGGAGATATTTACTTCAGCAGTTACGAAGGCAAGTACTGCTTGAACTGTGAAGCTTATTACACCGAACTGCAGGCCCCAGAAGGAAAGTGTCCTGAACACCATTCGCCACTCGATCTGGTGAAAGAAGAAGGCTATTTTTTCAAAACAAGCCAGTATCAGAATTGGATCATCGAACACATTAAAAACAGTCCGGACTTTGTTGCTCCTGATCTTTCTCGAAAAGAAATTCTTGCTCGATTGGAAAGCGAGCCGATGCGTGATCTTTCCATTACTCGACCCAATAAAGGGTGGGGAATTCCGGTTCCTGGTAAGCCGGAATATGTGATTTATACTTGGTTCGATGCTTTGATTAACTATTTCACCGCTAGTGATCCAAAAGGTTACTGGCCGAACGATATTCACGTCATTGGACGTGACATTCTTTGGTTCCATGCGGTGATCTGGCCGATGATGCTTCATTCCGCAGGAATCGCTCTTCCAAAACAGATTTATGTTCACGGAATGGTTTTGGCTGCTGATGGAAAAAAGATGTCCAAATCTTTGAATAATGGTGTGGACCCCTTTGATGCGGTAGCGAAGGTTCCGGTTGATTCTTTCCGTTATTATATTTTGCGTGCAATTCCTTCTAACGGTAATGGTGCATTTGTGATGGACGATATGCTGAAGCGCCATCAGTCCGAGCTCGGAAATGATTACGGCAATCTTCTGATGCGCGTGGTGAAACTTGCCCGCAAGCGTATCGGTGATCAAATCAGTAATGAGGGAATCAAGCCTGCTTTTGATTTTTCTGCAGTGATCGGAGAAGTGAAAGAACTCATGAGTAAACGAGAGCACCATCGTGCGCTCGACCGCATCTGGCATGAAGTCAATGTTGTGAATGGTTACATCAATGATCAAGCTCCATGGTCGCTGAAGGATGATCAACCTGAATCGAGACAGAAATTCATTGAAGTCATGTACAATGGGCTTTACGGAATTGATATAGTCACTCAGTTGCTTTCTGCCTTTGTTCCCGAAACCGCGAATAAAGCTCTAAACTCGATTGGAAAATCTGTCGGTGTTTTGGATGTCAGTCCTAAAGCATACACACTGAGTGATCCACCGGTATTGTTTCCGCGGATTGAACCTGCTCCGGGTTCAACTCCGGCAGGAGCGCCAGCAAAAGCGACAAAAAAATGATTCCAGACCGCTTGAATTGCGGTGTGATTTTTGACGTTCCAAATTCTATAATCAATGTTTAAACCCGATGATAGACAATCGAGCTTGATGGTTTAAACTATTTATTATGTTCAGCTACTTGGTCCGACGTCTTCTCACGATGATTCCGATGTTCTTTTTGATGACCGCGGTTTACTTCGCGGTTCAGAACTATCTTCCAGGCGGTCCAGTTCAAGAAGTATTGAGCAAGATTCAATATGGTGGCGGCGAAGGATCAGGCCGCACTATGAACATTGAAGATATTGCGCGTTTGAAAGCGGATCTTGAAAGACAATACGGTCTGGATAAGCCGGTGCCTGTACGTTACTGGAATTGGCTGAAAAAGATCATGGTTTTGGATTTTGGAGATTCCACGGCGACCCGAGAACCTGCAATCAAGACCATTGCTGAACGGGTTCCCATTTCAATCGGATTTGGTGTTCCCGGTTTTTTTCTCACTTACATTGTCTGTATTTTTCTTGGAATGGTGAAAGCACTTCGGGACGGAAGTCGAATGGATTTGTTGAGTTCTATTCTTCTGTTCATCGCCTATAGTATTCCGGCATTGGTGGTTTCTGTAGTGTTTCTTCTGGTCTTTTGTACAGACCGAGTCCTTCCCGGAGGTGCTATTTTTCCACTCGGTGGGGCCAGATCAGATGACTGGGATACTCTCACATTCGCCCAACAAGTGGTGGATTATAGTAAGCACATGTTTCTACCGGTGACCGCTTCTCTTTTGGGCGGATTCACCTTTCTCACGATGATGATGAAAAACTCTCTTCTCGATGTTCTGAGTAGTGACTTCATCAGAACGGCACGAGCAAAAGGATTGAAAGAGTCCAAAGTGATTTACAAACATGCCCTCAGAAACGCGATCCTTCCATTGATGGTCGGAATCGGAGGGTTTCTTTCAGCATTCGT
>CAZZLF010000054.1:0-8743 GCA_964654965.1 uncultured Bdellovibrio sp. | reverse complement strand
GTCTTACCGACTCCAGGCGGGCCCCAGAGTAATATTGACGGAAATCGAGGAGCCTTAAGCCAGGTACGAACCATACCCTTCGAACCTAGAATTTTTTCGTGACCTACCCAATCTTCGAGTACCTTGGGACGAAGACGATGGGCCAGAGGCTCACTTTCAGGCTTTTTTGCGAGTGAAAACAAATCTTCCACATTGGAAGATATACCACAAATCAGATGCGTTTCGGACTGAACTTTTCGTATTGAGCACTGGAATCTTTATGTTTACGGTAACGAACTCTGCGATATCTCATCCTTTTAGGATAGGAAGGATCAATGAGGTCCAGTGATTTGAGAGAAGCCAAAGATCTTACAAAATCACTTGGAATGGGAAGTTGAATCATTTTTCCATTCGAAAAAGTTGAGGAAATCGACTGCAAATCATTCATTTGAGCCACAGGCTCAGGACTGATCCCAAATCGTCTCGCAACATGCCTAGGCGTCTCTCCACGACGAGCCTTGTAACTTAAAAACGAAACTTCCTTGTTGAAGTCTGAATTAAAGTATTTCTTGGTAAAATAATCCTTACGGCTCAATGGAATCCGAATTTTATACTTTTCCATGTGGGGAGGAGTAACCCAGCGCAAAAGCTCTGGATTCATGGATTTGAATTCCATATAGGTCAGACCAGCAGCCTGAGCAACCTTAAATAGATCAGCAGGGGATGGAATTTCCACCTCAGTGAGAATATCTCCATTGACCTCACCTTTACGATTCACGTGTGGAGTTTTAACTTTTTTAGACATATCCAAAAGCATGGTTTCCACGGAATCACGAGAGACAATTTCTTCATCTTCCGCATCGCCGGGAGAATCCTTACTCACATCAATTGCAGCATCTGCCGGATCAACCAAAGCTACTTTTTCGCCTTCTAATTGATCAGGAAGACGCTCTAAATCTCCCTCTTCCGCTTTTTCAGCAATCAATGCAGCATTCACGGTTTTAACTTTTGAATAGTGATCATTAAACCCAAATTGCTTACGGTTTTTGCTCACAATTGCAGCGGCGATCAACTTTGGAACATAGTTCTTGGTCTCAGGACGAAGATAACGTCCTTTACAAAGTTCCCAAAAATCATTGGTTTTATACTTTTTAATCGCCCGTCCGATTTTGGCTTCTCCCGCATTATAAGAAGCCCAAGCCAAATACCAACTTCCATACATGGCGTTGAGTTCTTTTAAATATTGAACAGCTGCAATGGTGGATTTTTCCACATCTCTTCTTTCATCCACCCACCAGTTCACATCTAAACCGTAACGGCGCCCTGTCGCAGAAATAAATTGCCATGCCCCCACTGCTCTTGCATTGGATCGGGCATTATTATTAAAACCACTTTCAATCATGGCTAAATACACCAGATCTTCTGGGGCCTTGGCATTTTTAAGAATCGGATTAAGAAACGGAATAAAGTATTCAGATCTTTCCAAATATCTTTCGAAACGATCTCTTCCGCGACCGACGAAATAATCAATCCACTTTTCTACCTGTCGGTTCATTTCCACCGGAATATCGAAAAAATTATTTTCAATCTTCTGATTCCGGTAAAATAGCTCCGTAGCAATCATAGACGTATTTTCTGTAGAAAGGGTCAGCGACTGGCTTCCGAATCCAAAAAACCCTCCCGCAATTCCATTGGAAGAGCCATTTTCACTCTTGATGGTGGCGCAACCAGCCAATAATGACATGGTCATTGAAATAACAAGTGATTTTTGGATAAGAACAGGTCTGAATAAATTCCTTTTCATTGCACGAAACCTCTTGATGATTTTACCGGACGAAAAGCAAAGTTGTCACCCTCATTCGATTGAAAATGCAGATATACGCCATTTTGTTGACGCTTTAAATTGAATGCCTAATAAATTAATTTAATGCAGCTGACTGGAGTCGAACTTCTTGAAAAAATCGACGATTGATTTTTCCAATTCATCATCGGAAAGAAAAACTTCTTCGACTTGATTATGATTCATTAAAAACTGAACGACCAGAATCGCAACATTTTTCACTGGAATCTGATAGTAAAGTCCGTTAACAGCATTTTGACCAAGCTTATTCATCAATACCGCTTTTGCGGCTTTATATTGGTCAGTTTCAGCTGCTCCACTATCGGTAAGCGCCTCTGCTTTTTGTCCCAATTGAGTGATGATTTTTTCACGTACTTCTTCATCACTTAAAATGTACGGACTGATTTTGACATAAAGGTCTTGGTAGACCATCTGGCGGGTGCGAGGATTAAGCGCAATCGATTGGTCTTGCTCCAATCGGCTTACCACATTTTTCGCCAACACCTTGATATGATCTTTTTTCGTTAACATTATCCCAATCTTCTCTTGATCATCCGCAGAAGATCAAGTGATTCTTCGAGTTTTAATAAAATACTAACCAGAAAGTACGAACTGAGACCAACGAGAAGCCCGACAACCACCCGACCGGCCATCAGAAGGTGTTCGGCTACCCACTGATCAACCGCCCAGACAAGCCCACCCATCAGAAGAGATGCCCCCCCGTACTTGAGCATGGACTTGATCACTTCTTGAAGCGGGGAAGAGACACCTTTTTTCTTCAGTTTCTTAAAAATAAAGAACCACAGCAGGACAGAGTTCAATATAGCCGTAATCGAAGTTCCGAGAGCCAACCCCATAAAACCCAGTTTTTTTACAAATAGATAATTGAATATCAAATTCGACATCACTGAAAAAACGCTGGAAATCACGGCAATTTTCGTTTCTCCGACGGCATAGCATATCGGAACCAAGACCTTTACCACCGAATATGCCGTCAACCCTACAGCATACGCCGCAAGCGCATTTGCTGTAGCCACAGTATCGTCATGAGTGAAACGACCATGCTCGAAGATCAATCCGATGATCGGTACACCCAAAAATGCAAGCCCTGCTGATGCAGGAAAATTAATTGCAAATACCCTTTTGATCGTTTTTAAAAGGGATTGAGAAGCAAGTTCATATTGATGATCGGTCCATGAACGGCTGAATACCGGCAAGGTTGCCGAAGCAAGTGAGACTCCGAATATTCCGATCGGAAATTGCATCAGTCTGAAAGCATAATTTAACCAAGATACTGCGCCGGCACCGACTGAGGTTGCAAAAATACTGTTCACCAGGATATTGATTTGTGTTGCCGCCAAACCGACTGTTCCTGGCACCATCAACAGCATCATTCTTTTCAAAGCTGGATCCTGAAAGGAAGAAGTCGGATCAGGGCTGCTCCACATCGGTCGATAACCCTGTCTTTTTAAAATCGGCCACTGAATTAAAGCCTGAACCAATCCACCCGCTATCACTCCATAAGCCATACCCTCAATCGGCTCTCTACCCCATTGAGGAAACCAGTGAGCTAAAACCACTCCAGTGATGATGGAAACCGCATTGAACATTGCGGAAGCAAATGACGGCATGAAAAACTTTCCACACGCATTCAAGATAGCCATGAAAGCAGCCGCAAGTGCTACTAGAGGAAAAAAAGGCATCATGATCCTGGTCATTCTCACAGTAAGTTCGAATTTTCCAGGAACCTCATGATAAGCACTCGCATAAAATTGAATGATGGGTTCAGCGAAAAAAATTCCAAAAACAGCCAAAACAGCCACTATCAGAAACAGAAAGACGAATACGCGCGTGGCAACTTGCCATCCACGGTCTAATCCTTTTTCTTTTTGAACTTGAATGAAGGTTGGAACCAAAGCAGCGCTCATCGCGCCTTCAGCAAACAAATCTCTAAGCAGATTGGGAATGCGAAAAGCGATCTGATAAGCATCCGTTGCATGAGAAGCACCAAAAAGAGCAGCAAAGACCTGTTCGCGCACAAGTCCAAGGATGCGGCTTAAGAAAACCGCTACGCTCATGACTCCTGCGGATTTCAGTACGGACTGATTGGAATTCTTTTCTGAGGATGACTTAGCTATTTGCAAAAGTCTTAGAAAGCCATTTGTTCACACCTTCTTCAATCTTGCCCTTGAAAGGAGTTGCAAGAAAGCTAAGGGAGATGTCCACTTGAAGCTGTTCGTCTTTAGCGCAGAGAGTTCCGCTCGCCATAGATGATTTGAAGGATACTTTCTTTGCCGATTCATCACGGTCAATCTCAAAATTACCGATCGAACTCTTGGTCAAAAACCGATCGATATCACCCGAAATAGATGCGTAAATGGAATCCGCTTTTTTACCTGGTACTGGAAAATTTTTTGAATAGCTTGCCATGACTCAAGTATCACCCCATCTTTCAAGTTCTGCAAGTTCTTGTCCAATTGTGACCACATCCTCAGGATGGACTTTGACCTTCTTTAACTTTACCGGTACTGGCAAACGATGGGAAATCAACCGCTGATGACACTCGATGATGACCACATTTTGTTTGGGCTCGATCTTTGACCCGTCACGGAAAAAAATGGAATGAACCCTTCCGCCGGTCAATGCCATTAATTGAAGTGGCTTTCCCTTTTCGGATCGTCGAACGGAGAAAAACCAGTTCTTGATTCGAATCATATAACGTTGCGCATGAATCGGAAAAACGCAGATTCTTTGAAGTTGCCCTCTTTCATTCTGAAAGAACCCTTTTACTCCCTTTAAACCATTGACCTCAAATTCTACCCTTTGATTCCATTTCAATGAATGGGTGCTGTTTTGAGAAATTCGCTGATTCAGCCAAATCCAAGATTCTTTTTCATCCAAGGGCTTTCCCACTTCAGAAAGAACAGAGCCTAGAATTTCATTCCACTCAAATTCAGGGGCCAATTTTGGTATGAACTCTTCATCAACAAATCCAGAATAAAACATGGATTCTTCTACCCACGGATGAGAAAGAAGCTCTCCCAAAAAGCGCTCATTGGTTTGGATTCCACCGGATATCCATAGATCATTCAAAATCATTCGCGCAGTAGAAAGAACTTCACTCCAACCATCGGCATACACGGAAACGTGTCCCAGTGAACCACTATCATTCCATGTTACTTCCTGACCGGGTTGATAGTCCCAGACTAGACTTCCTTCTCGAGCACCATCATTCCATTCCGTTTTGGTGGAAATTTCATGAATCTGTCCCGGGTGTGGAATCTTCAACCAAGTGTCTTCCGCATATATTTTTAAATTTAATCCGCAGATCGGGCTGGCTGCCTGCAACTTAGGGCGTGATTTGGGTGGATGAGAGACCAACGAAGGAGCAAGGGCATACAATTGCCAATGCAAAGCTTTGGTACGACCTACATTTTCCCACAAACGATAGGCAAAATTGGGTCTTGCCAATCCTTCAATTAGATAAACATCTCGACCGTTACACATGAAAACCAGACACCCGACACCGACAAAATCACACTTCTCAATCGTTCTGCGCGTATAATCTTCAATCTTGGACTGCGTCTCATGGTCCAAACTTTGAGCGGGACAAACCTCAATCCAGTTTTTACCTTCAAAAGTGAGGGATGCATCTACCACTGGAAAAAACTCAATCTCACCCGATTTAAGACGGGCAAAAGGCTGAACATAACTTCTGGAACTTTCCAGATATTTCTCAATAAAAAGCAAACTTTGACCGGTATACTCTCGAAGCTGATTTAACCAAATCGGTACCCATTCCTGAATATCTTCCATGGATCGAATCACTCGGGAGCCATATCCGCTTCTTGCTCGAAAAGCGCTTCTTAAAACAAATGGAAGCGATGCTCGACCGCCTTCCGCAAGTTTACGGATCGTCATTTCAATTTCACGGATTGAGGTCATGGGTAGCTCCCCGAATCCGAGATTGGGAACGCCAACATCCTCAGCCGCTTGAATCAGGTGATGGGTGTGCCAAAACAAATGAAGTGTTTTTGGGGCTACGCTGATGGAGATTAATCCCGCCTGACGAGCCCACCCCTCAAATTCTGGTCGTTCACTCCAGAGCGTCATTCCAGGATAGATCCATTCCGCACCGGTTTGAGTCACCCAGTATTGAAAAAGCGATAAAAACTGGTCTTTTGCATCAAAATCAGTCAGTTTGGGGATGGAAAAACTCCCATCTCCTCCGACCAACTGAACTTGGAGCCCTAACTCTAAAAAATCATTCTTGATTTGCTCAGCAAGTGCACCCTCACCTAAAACCAAAATTGTGGGTGGACGCACTGTCTGATCTTTAGCTAATCCCAATTTCACGATAGAATCAGGTTAACGCATGAGAGTTCCGGTTTCATTAGTAAATGCATTTCAAAACGATTTTGAATCAATCCTTACTGACTTCCTGCTTCAAAATCAACTGATCGAATTTAAAAAAGAACTTGAAAACAAGAGATTCCTTTCACGTTCGATTGCACCTCACGTGAAAGCTTTTTCTGAGTTATTCAACCGCAAAGAAGGCCGTCAAACGGATGGCATCGATGAGAACGACTATTGGTCGGAAGGTAATTCAAAGAACAGAAGGCTAGCCTACTTACTTTCATTTATGCCTCCAAACCTTTTCCGAGTTGCCAGTGTGTGGGCAGAGCTTCACCGTCTTGGATTTCAATTTCCGCAAATCAACGGTGAGTTTAGAGCACTTGAGTTTGGTGCGGGCGTTGCTTCAGGAGCATGTGGAATTATTGCTGGTGAAAAATTCGCTCCAATTGGAATTCCTACCAATGGTTCTTTTGCATTGATTGAACAAAGCAAACCCGCACTTCATCTGGGTATGAATTGGTTCAATCATCTTTCCGGTGCATACGAATTTAATATCCAATCTCGCGGGTTCCACCGAAGAATCGATCTGGATCAATCTTGGCTTCCCAAAGCAGCACCTCAATTTCACCTCATGGTGATGAGTTACTTTTTAAATGAAAGCCCTCTTTCGTCGGACGCCATTGCACTAGAACTTTTGAGGACCGCTGAAAATCATTTGGAACAAGAAGGACTGATCATCATTGTGGAACCTGCATTGAAACTTCAATCCCGAAAACTGCTGAACTTAAGAAAAGCGCTCATTGAAAAAATTAAAGAGGGCAAATCTGAATTGAAAATTCTTCTTCCTTGCCTGGGAGAACAGCCTTGTGGAGCATTAATTAAAGAAGAAGACTGGTGCCACGAAGAGGTAAGCTGGCTACGCCCTCAATACTTGAGAGAATTGGATTTATTAACAGGATTGGATCGACGCACCCTTCCCTTTTCCTATCTCGTTCTTCAAAAAACGAATCGTCCCTTGAACGAGATATTTTCCCGTTTTGAGGGCAAAAACGAGGAACGCTACCGCCTGGTTAGCCCTTCTAAGTCCTTAAGCAAGCGCACCAGTGAGTTTTTCATGTGCGGACAGGATGGAAAACGTAGAACACGATTATCCGTTCAGGATCAAACCCACCCGGACCGGGGAGATTTGCTTCAAAATGTGCTTTTACACGGCGATCCGGCCCTTACCCAGATTGACAGCGCCACCTTCAAGAAGTATGAATAAACCATGTTTGGAATTTCATTTGAGCATATTTTAATCGTTGGCGTGATTCTTTTAATTGTCGGTCCTCGCCGCTTGCCTGAGCTAGGCAACACCATGGGTAAAGCGATTAAAAACTTCAAGGATTCCGTTGCCGGAGTTGAAGAAGCTAATTACAAACGCGTGGCAGATCAGCAAGAAAAGAAACCAACAGCTTCCCCTGATTCTTCTACTCAAAAAGACTCAGAACCCAAGGCTTAATTCCCATTCTAGTGACCTTTTGACCTAGTGCCATTTTGGTGTATTGCACCAAAAAAGCATCCCTCTTTGTTCTACATTACTGAAACTATTAAAAAATGGATTCCAGCTTTGTCTGGCATGGAATGAGCAACATTCAATTATGTGACTGCGGCGGTTCAGTATGTACGAAGTCCGTTTTGTTCTACTGACTCAGCTGCAAAGCTGGGAACAGCCTCTAGGGATGAAAATAGGCAGATCACCCCTGGAACCCATTCCCCGTTAGACCCACCTCGCCTAAGTCACATGCTTCGGCAGAGAACCCCTCAGTCACGAAGTTTTAACCCTCCCTCCTTCTCCCCGGTCTGATCCAGGCCGGGGTAAAAAAGGATAAAAAAAAGCCCAAGCGAGAAATCATTCCCACCTGGGCTCGAAAGGGTCAAACCTGATCAATCCCTCGACCTAGCCTTAGCTAATTATCCTGTTCCTTGGACACGACTCGACCGCAACCACACTACATGGATTGCATTTAAACCGACGAACATCTTGTTCAACGGCAAAACTTCGCCTCGTCCTTGAAGCCAAAAATACCAACCGATGTACCTTCATGGTAAACGAGCACTGATCACTGTCAAATAGTTTTATATAAGATTTTGTAAGATATTTTTCTTTGGCATACGATATAAGAACAACATGAAAATCAATGGTGAAGAAATATGGAAGGGAAACTCAGAAGCGCTGCTTAAAGCCCTGCATATTCTCACTCGCGACGGCAAACTCAATGCGGACTCTCGAAGAAAACTCAAACAAGTCCATCATCTTGCCCAACTCATCGAACCTAGCATTCAGAACCTGGCTCGAAAAAATAGTTCTTTAACCATAGTCGACGTCGGTGCAGGTAAATCCTATCTCGGTTTCATTCTTTACGATTTGATCCTTCAAAAATTAGATCAAACCACACTCATCGCCATCGAAAGCCGTCCTGAGCTCATTGAAACCTCAAAAAGACTGGCCCAAGATTCGGGATTTGATCGAATGCAATTCATCTGCAACAAAGTTGAAGATGTTCAGCTTTCAGGAAACACCGATTT
>CAZZLF010000053.1:0-8790 GCA_964654965.1 uncultured Bdellovibrio sp. | reverse complement strand
ATTCCCTTGCCTAGGTCAATTCCTGCCTCAATGAGGAGTTCACGAATATATTCGTGGGTCAGTTCATCCAGTACACGGTTGAGTTTTAAACGACGATCAAGGCGAATGTTTTTGGTAGATAAAATATTTCGAGAAGTAAAAAGAATTTCTGGATGTTCTAAAGATGAGAATTTATTGATGGCAGTGTTGATCTGTTCCACCAAAGTTTGCGCCATGATTTGTTTGACAAAGATTTTACCTGCTAATTGTTCATAAGAACGGATAGCGTAATCAGGAGTTTTGTTCGCTTTTTCATAACGGATACCATCGAGGATTCGGATCGCTTCAGAGCTGATTTGCTCTTCGTAATCTTTTAAGATAGCGCGGTGATCTTTCAAGCACTTAATCGGATTCGGTCCATTCCATTTTGTCTGACTTTGTGCAAATACAGAGGGATTGATTGAAATTACAGACAATAAAAAAATCAAGGTTTTCATGGTAGTGAAGTCCTCTTGGTTTTACAGTATTTTGCCGTTTTGGCTTGGTGACAAAAACGATTCAGTCCATTCAGCATGGTGGCAGTCTCGGAGTCATTTTCCGGTGCGAGAATCACCCGGCCAATAATGTCGCTTCCGTATGCATAAGGAACATCTTTCTCGACGTATGGAGCGTAAGTGATCTGGTGATTGGAATCGATTTCTAAAAATTTGGGCTCTTTTTGCAATGTTTCTGCGTAGAAATTAATGTCCCAAAGATGAATTCGAATGCGATGTTTTGCGAGTCTTTCAATACGGTATACCGGCACGACATGAATGTCGGTATTCATGCTCATGAACGGATGCGTGGGGATCAGAGAAGAAAAAATGATTTTAGGAAACTCACCGCGCTTCAGTCTTGCTTCAAGATCATTTGCGAGTGATTCTACTTCGTCAAAGCTCATCCAGTTCGTCGATTTCATGGTGATGCCGATCGAGCTGAATTTGACGGTCCTTGAACGCCAAAGCTCCATGGCCGCTAATTTCAAATAAAACTCGACTTGAGGGATCAGTGTCAGTTCGCGCAAATTGGAGTAACCGCTGATGATGGAAGGTTTGCCTTGAAGGATCTGGTCGATTTCTTCGAGAGTTTTTTTCAGTGAAGGACGTTGAAGTGAATGATCGTAAAAAGCCAATTGAGTGAAAAAGCGAACCATGGTTGCGTAACCCCAGCAATAACCAAATTGGCGATCACTGATTCCGCGGTATTCGTGATCAGCATTCACAGTGGTTGGTCCGTTTTCTTGGCGAGGGGTTCTGAGGTCCGCATGAACTTTGAACAATTGAAAAAGCTCTTTTTTGCTAGAGAGAATGTCTTGGTAATCGGGTTCTAAAAAAGAGGAAATGGTTTGATAGGCTTGGATCGGTAAGGGAGTCAGGCTTTTCAAAGAGAGCTTTGCCAGGTGCTGGAGGGTTCCTTTGATGGCAAAATCTTTCTGGGCAATCGCTTTCTTGAGGGTGATGACCTTTTTGGGGTCAGAAGGGTCGTTTTTGGGTTGATCGTGACTAATGTCTTCGTGAATGGGTTCGGCATGAATAGAGGAAAGACCTTGGACCATCAAACTAACCATGAAAAGAAAAACACCAACTTTATTAAACATAGTCGGTTGAAAAATAGACGAAAATATGCGCCGTGTCAAACAAAAAATAAAGGTGCGATTGATGGGATTTTAAACGGTTTTTCTTTGAAAATAGAGAGTTAAAAGCGTTCCGAACAGGAGGCCAGCCATGACATCGGTCGGATAGTGTCTACCACCCCAAACTCTCAGCATTCCGGTGAGGGTGGTGAGTCCTAGGAAGGTTAAGAGTAGGCCGTTTCGGGTGAGAGAGGAAAGACTGGGATAGCGACGTTTCATCATAAAAAAGAAACTTAGCGTAGCGATGGCTACGAAGCTGGTATGGCCCGAATAAAACGAAGTGTATTGATGAATATTGGCTCCATCACCAAAAACATCTCTAAAAACAAGGGGTCTTGGGCGTTGAACCAGTGCTCGGATGATTTCCATCCATGCGAGATTCCAAAAGGAAACGCTTGCGGTAATTAAGGTTTCCTCAAGAGCAATTGACTTGCGAAACAGGGCCCAGGGGGCAATAAAAACGACCAATCCAGCAAAGTTTTGGATCACATTGCTCCAGAAGTCGGCCTGCACATTACTAAATTGAAAGACAATTCGGTCTAAGAAATTAACTTGTTCCGAGAGGCAGGGGGTGGGATGGGTGGAGCACCAGGGTGAATACCAGTAAACTCGGGTAAAAAACATGAATGACCACAAAACAAGGCCAACAAGCAGCGTGAAAATCCATTTTCGGGTTGAGTCTTTCATGATTGTTCATTATTGTAACAAAACTGTAAAAATTTGAATAACGAAAGGTTCTCACCGTGTGGAATTTAAAAGTTGGCCAAGCTGCCCCAGATTTTAAAGCACCTGCTTATGTTGCTGGTCAGTTCAAAGATATTTCCCTGAAAGACTACAAAGGAAAATGGGTGTGTTTGTTCTTTTACCCCCTTGATTTTACTTTTGTTTGTCCAACAGAGATCCGTGGTTTCGCACAGCTTGAAAAGCAGTTTATGGAATTGAATTGCCAGGTGATTGGTGCTTCCACTGACAGCCAGCATTCTCATAAGGCTTGGTTTGAACGCGATCTTCCAGAAGTAAAGTTCCCAGTTCTTGCCGATACCAATCATTCCGTATCTCGAAACTACGGCGTGTTGTTGGAAAATGAAGGTATTTCCCTTCGTGGAACTTTCTTGATCGATCCAAACGGAGTGCTTCAACACATGAGCGTGAACGCATTGGGTGTCGGTCGTTCTGTGGAAGAAACTTTACGCACGCTTCAGGCTCTTCAAACCGGAGAACTTTGTCCGGTGAATTGGAAGCCAGGTCAGGCGACTTTGACCAAAAAATAAACATTTCTTTGAAAGGAAAATAAAATCATGTCTGAAACTACAGCAGCACCAGTATCTGAAAAGGCAAAATACGGCCGTCGTACCAATAAGAAAAATGGACGCGACAAGAGAAACAAGAAAATTGCAACTGACAAAGAATTTGCATCCAAATACTTTGCAGCTAAAGCAAAACGTTCTGACGATAAAAAGACCGCTTTCCGTAAGAAAAAGAATAAGAAATAAGTCAGATTGACAGGATCATTCCGTAGCGGAAAATTTTCTGCTTAAAGGGAAATGCCTGAAGTCAGACTTTCAAATACAGGCGGCGGAGACTTTCAGTCTCTGCCGCTTTTGTTTATCGGACACTCCATGGCCAAAGAGCGCATACAAAAAGTGATTGCCCAATCCGGAATCATGAGTCGACGCAAAGCTGAAGAAGCGATTGCCGAAGGTCGGGTCATGTTAAACGGAATGGTGGTCCGTGAAATGGGGATCTCGGTTGACCCAGCCGTAGATCAGTTGTCCGTTGATGGAAAACCGGTGCAGACGAAAAGTCAGTCAGAAAAACGCACCTTTCTTTTTTATAAACCTCGTGAAGTTCTGACCACCAAAAGTGATGATCGTGGACGCAAAACGGTGATGGATTATTTCACCGAAGATGCTTCTTTGAATCCGGTAGGGCGTCTGGACTATGATTCCGAAGGGTTATTGCTGATGACCCATGATGGTGATCTTTTGCTAAAGCTCACCCATCCTCGTTATGAAGTAGAAAAAGTTTATGAAGTAGAGGTCATGGCAACTCAGACTCAAACTCCAGAAGATTTTGAAAAGCAATTACTGACAGGAGTGCTTTTGGAAGACGGAGAAGGAAAATTCAATTCTTTGGAATCCATTCCTGCCTCAAGCCGAAATCCTGCAATTAAAGGATTCCGCGTCGTCGTCAGTGAAGGACGAAATCGATTTATCCGACGCATGTTTCTGGCGATGGGATGGGAAGTAACCCGTCTCAAGCGCGTGAAAATGGGTGAGTTTGAACTTGGGGATCTGAAACCAGGTGAAAAGCGTGAAGTGTTTTTAAAGTCTTGAAGTAGCATGACGAAAAACGATTCTATTTTAAAAATTTCTCAAGAAGTGATCGAATGCGAGCTTTGTCCTCGGCTGAGAAGTCATTGCCAGCAAATTGCGCTGGTAAAGAAAAAACAATTTCAAAACGAAAAGTACTGGGGAAAGCCAGTTCCAGGATTTGGAGATCCCGATGCGAAAGTGCTGATTGTGGGCTTGGCTCCTGCAGCTCACGGAGCGAATCGAACCGGAAGAATGTTCACCGGAGATCAATCCGGTCTTTGGCTCTATCGAGCAATTCATCGAGCTGGATTTTCGAATCAGCCCGTCAGTGTATCCGTTCAGGACTCATTGAAATTGAAGAATGCATATATCACTGCGGTTGCTCGTTGTGCGCCTCCTGAAAATAAACCACTTCCGGATGAAATCATTCATTGTTCGCAATTTTTGAAAAGGGAGCTAGCGGTATTGAAAGAAGTGAAAGTCTTTTTGGTGCTCGGGCAAATTGCCTTGAAGGGGCTGTGGGCTGTTTTGCCGGAATCGCTCAAGTTTAGCAAATCCTTGCCAAAATTTTTTCATGGAGCAGAGGTCAAGCTTACGGATGGCCGAGTGATTCTGTGTTCGTATCATCCCAGTCAGCAAAATACATTTACGGGTAAACTCACCGAACCGATGTTTGATGCCGTTTTTTCAAAAATACACCAGTATTGTTGATGAAAGCAGTTGAAGGACTCTTGGTTTGATTCCTATAATCAAAGTCATGAGATTCGATTTTCAATTTTTGAAAGTGCTGAACATCTTGATCATGTCGGCCTTCTTTTGGTCTGTGAGTTCTTTTGCGGCCGTTTCAAGGCCAGTGGCTTATGTCTATGATGGCGAAGGGGCTTGTCCTGAAGATTGCGCAAAATCAGCTGCAGAAATGGCCTATTTGGCCGGCCTTAGGCCTGTTTATGTTGGCCCAAACGATCTCAATTTCAACTCAAGTTCCGATGAAGTGAAACATTTTTTTGACGGAGTCGGGGTTTGGATACAGCCAGGTGGAAAATCAAAAGAAGTTTACCGGGTGATGCATCCTGTTCTGCGTAATGCATTGGTGAATTACGTTTTTTCTGGTGGTGGCTATGTGGGCTTCTGTGCCGGAGCGTTTATTTCTACGAACCAGATCGGCACTTCCGGTTTTCCTGGATATTCTGTTTTGCCTGGAAAGACGGCGCCGCTAGAACCGCCTCCAGCCAGACCCGATCTTGAATATTCCATAGAAGAGATCACCTGGAACGGCCAGCCTAGGGCCATTTATTTTGAAGGAGGACCTTATCTTTATGATCTTCCTTCCCAGGTTGAGGTGATGGCTCTTTATCAAAATGGTAAGGTTGCAGCAGCTCGATCTGCATTTGGTTTGGGAAGGGTCTATGTTTCTGGTCCTCATCCGGAAGCACCGAGATGGTGGTGGGAGATCGATCAAATTCTGGATCGAGATGGGGAAGACCATGATCTGGCGATTCAGATGATTCGATGGGCCTCAAGAGTCGAAAAAACATTTCCTTAAAACTTAAGTAATTTTTTCTGCCTTCCGAAAAAATAAATATGAGGAAGGTTTTCACCACAGTTGCATCCAAAGGAATTTTGGCCATCGCTTTTCTGGCCTTATTTTTAAGTTTTATTCCTTTTTTTGCAAAACAGCGTGCGGCTTTACTCGATCAACACTCTAAAAAAAGTGCCACCCTTTCTGGAATGATTGAATTTAAGCAAGGATGTGATCCTGGGTATTACCGTGTGGTGTTAAACGGTCTTTTTGAAAATTCCGGTTTTGAGGTTGAAACTCAAACAGATTCCACTGGCCATTTTATCCTATCGGTTCCACCAGGTAGATATTTAGCTCAGGTTGTCAGAGATGATTGTGGAGCAAGCGAAACCATCGAACTCGAAAAGAACACCGAACATATGTACACCTTTGAAGTTCAAGAGTTCAAAGGTGTAGAAAAAGTGGGCCAAGGGAATTCTACCTTTCCGTCTCGCCTTCCTGCGTCAGTCTTGGTTGCTCCAGCGACAAATCGCGTTAGTAATTAGAAAAATCGAACTGGGCAATTATAGTCCATTTAGCTTTGGTGAGGCCTCACCGAGAAGCATTCATGAGCCAAAAACACGATGAAAACAGTGATGAGTTGATCCTTTCAGTAGAAGAGCTTTTTGAGGAAATGGTTGAGCAGGGACCCACTCCTTCCATTGCCCCGATGGTGGGGTCTTCTCAAGAGGTGGTTGATCATTACACCCATTGTCCAATCTGTTGTAGTCGCCTGCATTTTACTTATAATACCGATTACACCCGGAATACGACGCAAGAATGCTCCACCTGTCCTGAATGCGGTGTGGAAGCAAAGCAGGTTTTGCATCGTCTTCAGTAATGAGTTAGAACCGTTGGACGCATGTCCAAGGTAAAAAAAAAGCGGATCTCGCGATCTGCCCAATCACTTTCTTCATACTTACCCCAACCCGCATTTGTCATGACTAAAAGTTCGGTAAAAGCAGGAGTTCCACCCGTGGATTCTTCTGCTTTTACATCTTTAAAACAGGTACATGAAACGCTGGAAGGTTGTCAGCGCTGCAAGCTTTGTCAGGGGCGAACCCATATTGTATTAGGCGAGGGAAGTACCCAGCCAGAGATTCTTTTCGTGGGTGAAGCTCCGGGTGCCAAAGAAGATGAAACGGGTAGACCATTTGTAGGGCGTTCGGGGCAACTCCTCACCAAGATGATTGAAGCGATGGGGGTGAAGCGAGAAGAAGTTTTTATCGCAAATGTGGTGAAGTGCCGCCCACCAGAAAACAGGCCCCCGAAGCCGGATGAGGTCGAGCAGTGTCGGCCTTTCCTAGAGGCTCAAATCAAGATGCTAAAGCCTAAAGTGGTTGTTGCGTTGGGAAAAACCGCGGCGATGAACCTGCTTCAGACCAAGGAATCGATCGGGGAATTGCGCGGAAAAATTCATTCATACCAAGGCACAAAATTGATAGCGACATTTCATCCGGCATATTTATTGAGAAATCCACCAGCCAAAAAAGATTGCTGGGAAGACTTGCAGCGGGCAATGAAAGAGCTGGGTTGGAAAAGTCCGGCAAAAACCTAAATGAATCAACCCCCATTTTTTTGGAGAAAAATACATCAAATCGAAGTAGGCTCTTCGGCGACAAGGAAAAAAACAAAATGACCAATCAAACTAGCATCAGCAAATTCATGGATTACCATTACCGTCACTTTAATGCAGCGGCGATGATGGATGCGGCAAAAGCCTATAAAAAACATCTCGATCAAGGAAACAAGATGTTCGTCACTCTTGCAGGTGCAATGAGTACGGCAGAACTCGGCCTTTCACTTGCTGAAATGATTCGTCAGGATAAAGTGCATGGAATTTCTTGTACGGGCGCGAATCTCGAAGAAGATATTTACAATCTCGTTGCTCATGATCACTATGAGCGGATTCCGAATTATCGTGATCTGACTCCAGAGCAGGAGCATGCATTGCTGAAGCGCAATTTGAATCGGGTTACGGACACTTGTATTCCTGAAGAAGAGGCGATGAGAAAAATTTGGCGAGTCATGGAATCTGAGTGGCTTGAGGCAGAAGCAAAAGGAGAGCGTTGTTTTCCCCATGAGTTTTTCTATCGTGCGCTTTTAAAAGGTAAGTTTAAAAACGATTATCAGATCGATCCTAAAAACAGCTGGATGCTTGCAGCAGCGGAAAAAAATATTCCGATCTATGTTCCAGGTTGGGAAGATTCCACATTAGGAAACATGTACGCATCTTATTGCCTCGAAAAACGGGTGAAGAATGTTCACACCGTTCGTACCGGTATCGAATACATGATGCATTTGGCGGATTGGTACACTGAAACCACTTCTGGAAAAGCTTCATTAGGATTCTTCCAAATTGGTGGTGGTATTGCAGGTGATTTCCCGATTTGTGTAGTGCCGATGTTGGAAAAAGATTTGAATCGTGGCCCGAAACTTTGGAGCTACTTCTGTCAGATCAGTGATTCCACGACATCCTACGGTTCTTACTCCGGGGCAGTGCCGAACGAAAAAATCACTTGGGCAAAATTGGGAGTGGACACCCCTAAGTTCATCGTTGAGTCGGACGCGACCATCGTTGCGCCTTTGATGTTTGCTTATATTCTTGGCTGGTAAGCCGAATTCTAAATTAAGAATAAAAAAGCCCCGGTGCTCAGAAAACTCCGGGGCTTTTTTTATGATTTTAATGGAGAGTAAAAATTAGTCTTTGATGTAGCGCTTGCAAACCGCTTTTTCTTCCAGGATTTCACCGTTTCTTTTCAGATAATAATAACGGGCATCGAGGATTTCATTGTTTTTGAAATCATCAGCTTTTTCATAGCTGAATTTGCGTCCGAACTCAGAAAATAATTGAACCTGAATCGACTTCAAATAGCCAAGTTTGGTTCCGGCAATGTTTTCACCCTTGCGGCCGGTTTCTGAATATCGAAGGTCCACTTGGCCTTCAAATAGTCCGTTGCCGAGGTAGCTGAGGTTTTGATTTTCGTGTTTAAAGATAGCTACGGTTTTGCTCGGGGAACGAACGGTCGGATCAGCGACCACCATGACTGCAGGAGTGCGCGTACCCATGGAATAGTCCGTGTAATTGAAAATTTTGATTTGAATGCCGGTATTCACTCCTTCGCAACGAAATCCATCAGCAAATGCTGGGGCTGTAGTGATGAGAGTGGCCAATAAGAACATAATAGTCTTCATAAAATCTCCTTCTTAGTTCTAGATGCAATGTAGCAGAGGTGCAGAATAAAAATATTTAAAAAATCGATTAT
>CAZZLF010000052.1:5981-8851 GCA_964654965.1 uncultured Bdellovibrio sp. | reverse complement strand
GGGCAACTGTAATTGTTATTATAGTTATTCCCATAGTTATTCCCATAATTATAACCATACTGTGGATATTGCTGATTGCTATTATCCATACCGCAAGCACTCAGCATTAGAATCGCCAATCCTGCTACCATCGATTTCAATTGATTCATCTTTTTCCCCTTATTTCTAAGTAAAATTTTGTTAGCCGAATCATTATAACGCTTCGCATTAAAATGAAAGCTTTTTTTACATTTATTTTATTGAAAAGCCTGGTAGACGGTTATTTTCACGATTTCAATGGGTTACAAAGCCGCCCCATCGGTGCTAACATGAATTTCAATGAAACACGTCCTGGTCGAAATGGAAAAACTCAAGAATCTCAATAGCGGGCTGGGACAGTTTTGCCTGCATCTTGGAAAAGAGTTTCAAAAGATTTCTCACCCCCAGCTCAGAATCACTTATTATCTGCCTGAAATAGCGGACTCACTTTTTGAGAATGAAGTCGAAATTGTTCGCCAAAATTCTCTTCACAAATTTTTCCCTTATCGAGGTAAAAGCTATGATATCTGGCACTGCCTACATCAGGACTCTGATTACCTTCCTCCTCGAGGAAAATCCAAGCTTATCCTGACCATTCATGACCTCAATTTTTTAGAAAAATACAAAGGGCCAAAAAAACAGCTCAAACTTTCAAAGCTTCAAAAAAAAGTAGACCGAGCAGATGCCATTACCGTGATTTCCCGTTTTACCGAGCAAGCGGTTTTAAACAATCTTGAAATTGGACAAAAAAAAATTCACCTCATTACCAACGGAAATCCGCTCATCAGAATCGAAAATCCTTCAAAGCCAGAATTCATCCATTTTCATGATTTTCTTTTTAGTATCGGCATTATTTCAAAAAAGAAAAACTTTCACGTATTACTTCCCCTACTTCAACTGAACCCACAACTTCACTTGGTCATCGCCGGAATTCCTCACGGTGATTACATCCATGAAATTATGGAACTGGCAAAACAACTGAAAATTGAAAAAAGAGTTCTTTTTCCAGGAGCGGTAAATCAAGAACAAAAAAACTGGCTTTATCAGAATTGCAAAGCATTTGTATTTCCTTCTCTTCAAGAGGGATTTGGTCTTCCGGTTGTTGAAGCCATGAGCATGGGTAAACCGGTCTTCATCTCGAATCGAACCAGCCTTCCCGAAGTAGGGGGCAAGGAAGCATTTTATTGGAACGATTTTGATCCTCATTCCATGAACCATGTTCTTCAAGAAGGACTGAAAAGGTTTTCTCCCGAGCAAGCCAGTCGTTCGATTACCTGGTCAGAGCAATTTTCTTGGGAATCTTCTGCAAAAAAATATCTTCAACTCTATGAACAGCTTTAATGCCAAACCGGAGTGTGTCCTGAAATACACATTTTGAATTGATGTTCTTTTTGTTCTTTATATTTATTTTTTTAATCCAGCGACAAGCTCAAGAAAAGATCGATTTTGCCGATAATTATATAGGGTTTCATAAACTGCAAAAATTTTATCCATGCAAAACGAAGAAAATCCTCAGTCCGCAGTGGGTTCGTTAGAATATGTGGAAGTTCGGCCTGGTGAGGAAGAAACCTCCGAGCAGGTGACACCTTCTCCAACGCCTACACCCTCACCCACCGCCCCTCAAGATGACAATTCGCAAAAAATTAACCCAGACCAAATCTACATGCTTTTTGGGCCGGGATTAGAACAAAACGTGAAGCGTTCAGAAGGCGCGTGGTATCACCCCATTTCAAAGTTTACTTTATCCCTTCTCCAAGATTCCCAATTTAGAGTTGCAGCAGCGGATCTCTATTCCAAATTTGACCGAGGCACCTTCGTGGGATTTGAAATCGCATGGGTGATAATAATTTGGATTTTAAGAACATGGAGACTTTCCAAGGCTCAGACCTGGCTGGCAAGAATCTGGGTTTCCATTTGGGTTTCCCTTTTATTTTCTACGGGAATTATTTTAATTATTCCGTGGATCTTATGGGGTAATCCTATTCTCACCGTAATGAAATCCTTCTTCAAGGTTTTGATGAATCAAATTTTGGCTTAACCATATTTAAATGAGGTATTCTTAAATAAGAAACTATGAACTATCCAGCACTACTCCAATCTCCTTTTATTTCATTACTTGTCTTTTTCATTGGTTTGTTTGTCGGCAATTTTGTCAATGTGGTCATACAGCGAATGCCTCTGAAACAATCTTTGATTTCCCCAAGCAGTCACTGTCCAAAATGTTCAAAAGCGATTCGATTCCACCACAAAATCCCGGTGCTGAGTTACTTCATGCTGAAAGGGAAATGCGCTGATTGCCAAGAAAAAATCTCATGGCGTTATCCTTTTGTAGAATTACTCACAGGATTACTTTTTTTTCTGAGTTTTCATCATCAATTCGATATCGCTCAACTGAGAACTTGGGTGTTCATCTCTCTCGGAATCGCCATAACATTTATCGATCTCGACCATCGAATCATTCCTGATGAACTCAGTATCGGCGGAATGATTTTCGGATTGCTCACGGCGTATTGGGATATGCGCAATGGAACAACTCACCTTCTTCTTTTTTCAATCGGTGGAGTCGCAGTATTCACCCTCTTTGCCATGACCTACGAAAAGGTTACCGGAAGAGAAGGCTTTGGAGGCGGCGACATTAAATATGTGGGAACGATCGGCGCATTTCTTGGATTTGGTGGAATCTGGTCGACCATTGTAGTGGGCTCGGTCACTGGTTTGGTCGTCGGTACCCTTTATGCCAAATTCCAGAAAAACGAAGACATCATGAAAGCAGTCATTCCATTTGGACCATTCATGGTTTTCGGAGCCTTCCTTGAATTGTTTTTTCATATTTCAAGAGTGGTTACCCATCG
>CAZZLF010000052.1:0-5881 GCA_964654965.1 uncultured Bdellovibrio sp. | reverse complement strand
TTTTCGGAGCCTTCCTTGAATTGTTTTTTCATATTTCAAGAGTGGTTACCCATCGCTAAAATTGATTTAAACTCATTTCCAACTAATTTACTCAATTGAGTCACCCCCCTGGATGAATCATTTTAATCCATCGAAGGGCCAATCTTTTGGAAAATATCGAACATTTGCCTACATTTCATTGACGATCCCCGGGGGATTAATGGTAGGAAAGGCTTGTATCTAAGTATAAGTCGGCAAATATGGGCCGACGTTTCTACCGGTTGCCGTAAATGACCGACTATTTGGAGAATAAAAATGATCGTATCTGCAGCACTCTTCGGCTTGAACCTCTTTTGGAATACAACCGTATTTGCCCTGGACGCTTACCCCACTTCACCACAACCCTCTTTGACACCTGGATCGCTTTGCACCACACCCAATTCAAGAAGGTATCCAGAAAAAATCGCCTACTGCGATAGAAACGTCGAAAGCGAATTAAAAGACCAAATTGTAAAAAAATATGATGCGACTTTCGGCTATCGCATTAACAGCATTGGCCGTAGGAATTTTAAAATTGATCACTACATTCCTCTTTGCATGGGTGGAAGCAACGCCGAAACAAATCTATGGCCGCAACATCCTACCGTATATGAAATCACAGATCCTATTGAACCACTTTTGTGCAATCAAATGGCTCTAGGATTAATGAAACAATCAGAAGCGATTCGGTTGATCAAACTCGTGAAGAACGATCTCCGTCAGGCTCCTCGAATATTACAATCACTTCAGGAATTAAAATAAGGCTCTACTTCAGGGCTTTTTGAAGTTTTTTCTGATCCAGTTCATTTTCCCATTTTGAAATGACGACTGTAGCAACCCCGTTTCCAATGAAATTGGTCAAAGCCCGCGCTTCTGACATAAAACGATCCACACCAACGATCAACGCAAGCCCAGCAACCGGCACATCTGGAACCACAGCAAGAGTCGCCGCTAAAGTGATAAAGCCCGCTCCCGTGACTCCTGATGCTCCTTTAGAAGTCAACATTGCCACTCCCAAAATACTCAGTTCTTGACCAATGGTAAGATCAATATTCAAAGCTTGCGCAACAAAAAGAGCTGCCATGGTGAGATAGATATTCGTACCATCCAGATTAAATGAGTACCCCGCGGGCACAACCAGCCCCACCACTGCTTTTGAACAACCGGCTTGTTCCAGCTTGTTCATGAGAGGAACGAGTGCACTTTCTGATGAAGACGTTCCCAGTACGGTTAATAGTTCCTCTCCGATGAATCTAAGAAACTTTAAAATATTAAATCCGTTCATTTTTGCGATGAAACCGAGAATGATCAAGACAAACAAACCGCAAGCCAAATAGAAAGATCCCATCAATGCCATCAATGGTTTGAGAGAGTCGATGCCATATTTACCGATGGTAAATGCCATCGCACCACCGGCACCAATCGGCGCCAATCTCATGATCACATTCACAATCGAAAAGAAAATATGCGAGCAACCCTCGATAAACTGGTGAACAGGCCGCCCCTTCTCACCAAGTCGATTCATGGCAAATCCAAACAGAATGGCAATCAATAAAACCTGTAACAGGTCACCCTGCCCTGAAAAAGCATCAAAAAAAGTTTTGGGAATAATGTGCAAAATGAAATCAACAGTCGAATGATCTTTTGCTTTTTGAGCATAATCAGAGATCGCAGTGGGATCGAGCGTGGAAGGATCCACATTGAACCCAGATCCGGGCTTCATCACGTTCACAACCAACAGACCGATAGCCAACGCAATTGTTGAAACCACTTCAAAATAAAGAATGGCCTTTACACCGACCCTTCCTACTTTTTTCATGTCACCGGCATTCGCAATGCCCAATACCACGGTACAAAAAATCACTGGAGATATGATCATTTTGATGAGTGAGATGAAACCTTCACCCAATGGTTTTAACTTCACTGCAAAATCAGGTTGAAAGTGACCAATCAGGCCACCCAGGAATATTGCAACGAGTACCCACAAGTAGAGATGCTTTGTCTTCATGTTGACTAAAATGATACCAAGAGAGAGCATGAAAGAGATGCTTTTTTTTACAGGATTCCCGGGTTTTCTTGGCAGTGAACTCATTCGCGAATTGCTTGGCAAGCATGCGAACCTCAGGGTGATTTGCCTCATTCAGGAAAAGTTCCTCGAACTGGCAAAAAACCACCGGAATCAATTTCTTTCAGAGATTGCTGATCGCATTGAATTCATCGTCGGGGACCTGACACTTCCAGACCTCGGTCTGTCATCTGAGTTTCTGAAAGAGCGCACTTCTGAAATCAAACAAATTTTTCACCTGGCCGCAATCTATGATCTCAATGTCCGCGAAGATCTCGCAATGAAAGTAAATTGGGAAGGCACTAAAAACACCCTAGCGTTTGCAAATCGATGCACCAATCTCGAACGATTCCATTACGTCAGCACTTGTTACGTTAGCGGACGAAATCAGGGTGTTTTCAAGGAATCTGATCTGATTCACCAAAACCAGTTCAATAATTTTTATGAAAGTAGCAAGTATCTAGCTGAAGTCGAAGTTCAGTACGCGATGAAATCAGGATTGCCTGTTACAATCTACCGACCAGGAGTTGTTGTTGGTGATTCAAAAACGGGAGAAACTCAGAAATTCGACGGCCCCTATTTTGTATTACAGTGGTTGCTTCGCAATCCTCAAAGTTTTGCGCTTTTGCCGACGATCTACACTCACGACTGTGACTTTAATCAAAGTCACTTGGATCTGGTTCCGAGTGACTTTGTCATTCAGGGAATTGCTTATCTCAGTCAGCTCTCAGAATCATGCGGTGAAGTTTTTCAACTTGCCGACCCCCAACCATTGAAAGTGGTCGACATCCTTGCTGAGTTTGAAAAAATACTCGAAAAGAAAATCTATTCTGCCTCCTTACCTTTGTGGCTGGCTCGCGCTGCACTGAAATACATTCCTGGACTTGAAAAATGGTTGGGTATTCCCCACTCCGCCTTGAATTATTTTGCCCACCCGACCCACTACGACACGAGCAATACTTTAAAGTTTCTTCGAGGTACTTCGATCGAAATTCCCCAACTCAGTCACTACTTACCGACTCTCGTGGATTACATGAAAAAAAACCGCCATATTCGCTCCAAAGCCCTAACCTAGTATTTTCAGGATATTCTTCAAAGCCTTTGTTAACGCATCGCACAATCTAGTGGAATATTCTCCCTTTTTTGAGACTTACTCCTTTTGACAAAACATTTCAAAAAACGAGCTTTTTACGGTACTTTTTCAAAGCTATGAGAACGATTTCTGTTCAGAACGAGTCCGGTAATTCCATTGCCATCAAAGCCTTTCCGATTGATGAGGTCGGAGCAAATGAACGTGCTGACTTCTTTACGAAAAGAAGTTTGAAGAAAGACACCAAACTTTCGGCACTCTATTTGGCGATGAGCATGTGTGATCTCACCACCTTGGAAGGAATGGACACTCCAGGGCGCGTGAAACAGATGTGTGCAAAAGCAAAAGCACCCGTTCCACCCGATATGATCGGACCGCTTTTGGAAAAGAAGGGACTTCCCCATATTCCTTCTGTAGCAGCAGTTTGTGTTTATCCCTCCATGGTTCCATACGCGGTGGAATCACTAAACGGTACTGGAATCCTTGTTGCTTCTGTATCAACAGCATTTCCTTCCGGTCAAGCACCTCTTCAAGTCAAGATCGATGATACCGCATTTGCTGTCGAAAATGGCGCCAGTGAAATCGACATGGTGATCAATCGTGGAGCTTTTCTTTCCGGTGATTATCAAACGGTGTTTGACGAAATCGTCGCCGTGAAAAAAGCATGCAAAGATGCTCATCTCAAAGTCATTTTGGAAACCGGTGAACTCGGTTCCTATGATCATGTTCGGTTAGCGAGCGAGATCGCTATGGAAGGAGGCGCGGATTTCATCAAAACTTCTACCGGAAAGGTGACTCCGGCAGCAACATTGCCTGTCACCCTAGTCATGCTTCAAGCGATCAAGGACTTTCACCGCCGTACCGGGAAAAAAATTGGAATGAAACCAGCAGGCGGTATCCGCACTTCCAAACAAGCCATCCAATATCTTTGCATGGTGAACGAAGTGATGGGTCCAGATTGGCTCAACCCTCAAATGTTCCGCTTTGGAGCAAGCGCTCTCGTCAACGATCTTTTAAAACAAATTTTCAAGGAAGTAGCCGGTCATTATTATTATGACAAGGCTTTCGCTCAAGATTAATCCCTTTAGAGGCAAGACATGCAAGAATCAAAATTAAAACCATTCCATCTGCAGTACGCTCCTTCGATCGAATCGACAGATATCGTAAAAATTGAATCTAAAAACAAGCTTTTCATTGACGGTCAATTCATCGATCCATCCAGCAAAAAATATTTCAATACCGTGAATCCTGCAACCGGTGAAGTCCTTGCTCAAATCGCCGAGGCAAATGCAAAGGATGTGGATTCTGCGGTCAAGGCTGCACGCAAAGCTTACTCAAAAGTTTGGTCGAAAATGTCAGGAAAAGAACGCGGAAAATACTTATTCCGCATCGCTCGTCTGATTCAAGAACGCGCGCGTGAACTTGCGGTTTTGGAAACTCTCGATAACGGAAAACCCATCAAGGAATCTCGCGATGTTGACATTCCTCTCGTCGCAGCCCACTTTTTCTATTACGCCGGCTGGGCCGATAAGCTGGATTATGCGTTTCCTGGAAAAGACGTTAAATCACTGGGTGTAGTCGGACAGGTAATTCCTTGGAACTTCCCACTCCTGATGGCTGCATGGAAAATCGCTCCTGCACTCGCCTGCGGAAACACCGTGGTGATCAAACCCGCAGAAACCACATCTCTTTCCATACTTCTTTTGGCTCAGATTCTCCAAGAATCAGGATTGCCTGATGGCGTAGTGAATATCGTGACCGGAGCCGGAGAAACCGGTGCTGCTCTGGTGAATCATTCCGATATCAACAAAGTTGCCTTCACCGGATCCACTGAAGTCGGTCGAATCATCCAAAAGGCGGTGGCTCACTCCGATAAAAAACTCACTCTAGAATTAGGCGGAAAATCGGCTCACATCATTTATGAAGACGCGGCCATCGACCAAGCGGTAGAAGGGGCCATTAATGGAATCTTTTTCAATCAAGGTCACGTTTGCTGTGCCGGTTCTCGGCTGCTCGTGGAAGAGTCCATTTCAGATTTCTTCATTGAAAAGCTTAAGACACGCATGGAATCGCTTCGAGTAGGAAACCCTCTCGACAAGAACACTGACATCGGCGCGATCAACTCTTCCGCTGAACTCACAAAAATCAAAAAACTCATTCAAACCGGAATTGAAGAAGGTGGTGATTATTACGAACCCACTTTTGAACTTCCTCAAAAAGGATTTTTCCAAAAACCATGCTTCTTTAATAATGTTTCCTCTGCATTCACCTTGAGCAGAGTTGAAGTCTTCGGTCCGGTGCTCGCCATTTCAACCTTTAGAAGTGTTGCTGAAGCGATAGCCAAAGCAAATGACACCCAGTACGGATTAGCCGCAGGAATTTGGTCGGAAAAAGGCTCAAAAATTCATAAAACAGCTGCAGGCCTAAAGGCAGGAGTCATCTGGGCAAATACTTACAACAAATTTGATCCGAGCTCTCCATTTGGGGGCTACAACGAAAGCGGATACGGGCGCGAAGGCGGACGTCACGGTCTATTCCCTTATTTGTCTTTTTAATGGAGTAAATAATTTATGACAGGACTTACACAAGATACTTCGAATTTGAAAATTGCAAAAACCATCAAACTCTTCATCGGCGGTGATTTTCCTCGCACGGAATCTGGTAGAAGCATGCCAGTATTTCAGGCAAAATCTAAAAAGCTTTATGCT
>CAZZLF010000051.1:0-8888 GCA_964654965.1 uncultured Bdellovibrio sp. | reverse complement strand
ATGCGGAATTTTGAAACGCGTCCATCAGGTGGTGAAGGAGTATGACTCTGCTGCTGTAGTGGAAGAAGATGACCGCATGGGGATCTGGTCGAAACGGGGAAAAATTGTTTCCGTGGGAATCAAGATTCGATGTGGCTATATCACCAGTGGATTTGCTTTGAATTGTTTTCCGCATCAGAAGAGTTTTATGGGCATCAACCCTTGCGGAATAGAGGGTGCTTCGGCTGATTTTATTTTTCCTCGCAACTTCCCGCGAGAGCAGTGGGAGTCTGAATTTCAAAAGATTCCGTCGAAGATTCTGGCTGTTTTTTCGCAAAGCATAATGAGTTGTGAATAAAAACTCAGGAATTTCAAGCACTTAAACAGATTAAATTTAAAAATAAGACCCTTCGAAAAAACGTCTAAATCTTGACGCCAAAAAAGCCGATAAAAATGGTAGGATATTAAAGAGGGGAATTGTGGTGAAAACAGTACGAAACTGTATTCAATTTGCGCTGATTGTATTGTCGGGGCTAGCTTGTGTTCCTCAGTCGGGTGGGCTGGTGACAGAATGCAGAGTGGCATCCGCCCAGTCTTCCCTTTTTATGGGTAAGTGGCCTAGTCATCCGATTCCTTTGGCTGTTGAAGTGAATGACTTTTCGGACACCGAAGTGGTGGAGCTACAAAAGGCAATTCAAGCATGGAATGATTTTTATCAGGCATCAAAAGGGTTCAAACTTTTTTTAGTCGGCACCGACACCGGCACGAATACTTTAGGATTGGTTTCTTCCTCGGGAGTCCGCTTAACGAAATCAACCGTTTGTACTCGACCAATCATTTCACCGGGTGGATTCACCAATGCAATTCGAATTTATAAAAATAGAAACGTCTGGGAATACGGTAGCCAGGTGATGGCATTGACCAGTTATTGCCCTTTGCAAAAGCCAGATTCTCCCTATCGGGAATTTTATGCTGCTGTGATGGAAATTAATTATAAGGATTATTTTATATCAGGGAAGCGTAAGCCCGATCTTCAAAGCATCGTGATCCATGAGTTGGGACATGTTCTCGGCCTGGACCATTCCTGTAAGGGGTCTTCCGATTGCTCATCTGCCACTTCTGATATCCGTGGAGCCGTCATGTATCCCGCGCTTGGTTTCAATGGAAACAATGGGAATATAAAACGCGAACTTGGTTCTAATGACCAGGAGCGCGCAAATTGCCTTTATTAGCCGAATTGTGTAGTCTGTTTTGCATGGCAAAACAGTTTGAAAAAGTCACGGCTATCGACCCGCAATCCCTTCCGAAGAATTTGGAATTTCCGGTTGTTGAATCAAAATTTCTGGAAAAATGGACCACTGAAAAAACCTATGCATTTGATGAGAAGAGTTCAAAACCTGTTTATGCCATTGATACTCCTCCTCCCACTGTTTCAGGTTCTCTTCACGTAGGACACATTTTTTCTTACACTCAGACGGATATTCTGGCCCGCTACCAACGCATGAAAGGCAAGAATGTTTTCTATCCGATGGGTTGGGACGATAATGGTCTGCCTACCGAACGTCGTGTTCAGAATTTTTTTCATATTCGTTGTGAAGCAAATGAACCGTATGTTCCTGGTCTTGATCTTCCCCCGATTCTTTCAGTGATGACCGACAAGGAACTGCAAGAAAAGAAAGTTCCCCAGAAAAGTCTTTCCCGAAAAAACTTTATCGAGCATTGCCATAAACTCACCGTTGAAGACGAAAAACTCTTCAAAAAACTTTGGTCCCACATCGGTCTTTCGGTAGATTGGAATCTTGAGTATGCGACGATCGATGATCACTCTCGCAAGATTGCTCAATTGAGTTTTCTTGATCTTTACCACAAAAAAGAAATGTATCAGGTTGAAGCACCGTGTGTTTGGGATTGTGATTTTCAAACTGCAGTGGCCCAGGCAGAATTGGAAGACAAAGAAGTTCCCGGAGCATTTCACGATATTGAATTTCAAGTGGAGGGTGGCGGAACATTCACCATCGCGACCACTCGTCCAGAATTGCTTGCAGCGTGTGTCGGTGTAACCACTCATCCGGATGATCAACGCTACCGTCATCTTATTGGTAAAAAAGCCATCGCCCCTCTGTTCAATTTGCAGGTTCCTATTTTTGGAAGTGAAATCGTCAATCCAGAGAAGGGAACAGGGATTTTGATGGTTTGTACTTTCGGAGATCAGACGGACGTGCAGTGGTGGAGAGAGCAGAAACTTGGATTGCGTCAGATCATCGGAAAAGACGGCCGAATTCAACCGGTGGAATTCAAAGATGCCGTGGCAAATGAAAATTACTCAAAAATTGTCGGTAAAAACGCCAAACAAGCCCAAAAAATTGTGGTGGAGATGCTTCAAACAGCGGGTGTATTGAAAAATGCTCCGAAGCCGATCACCCATGCCGTGAAATTTTATGAAAAGGGCGATCGTCCGGTAGAGATCCTGACCACTCGTCAGTGGTTTGTGAAGCTCGTTGATAAAAAAGAAAAACTGATCGAATACGGAAGCAAGGTCAAGTGGCATCCGGAGTATATGGAAGCACGCTTTAAAAACTGGACTGAAAATCTGAACATCGATTGGTGTGTCAGTCGTCAGCGCTTCTTTGGAGTGAGTATTCCGGTTTGGTATCCGATCAACGCTCAAGGCGTCATTGAATACGGTAAAGTGCTGATTCCATCTCGTGAGCAATTGCCGGTAGACCCGATGTCGGATGTTCCTGCTGGCTACACTGAATCTCAACGTGGAAAACCAGGTGGATTCATTGGTGAGTCCGACGTGTTCGATACCTGGTTTACGAGCTCGTTGACTCCTCAGCTCGGTTCACATTGGGAAGTGAATCCTGCCCGTCACCAAAAATTGTTTCCAATGGACCTTCGTCCTCAATCTCACGAAATTATCCGAACTTGGGCGTTTTACACCATCGCCAAAGCCATGCTTCATGAAGAAAAAATACCATGGAAGCACATCGCCGTTTCTGGCTGGATTCTAGATCCAGACCGCAAGAAAATGTCGAAATCAAAAGGAAACGTCGTTACGCCTTCTCAATACATCGATGAGTTTGGCGCCGATGCCGTTCGATATTGGGCTGGATTAGCCCGTTACGGAGTGGATACTGCTTTTGATCCGAGTGTGATGAAAAATGGACGTCGATTAGCAATGAAAATCTTCAATGCTGGAAAGTTCGTTCTTCAGAATTCTGCAGACGCAGGAACGATCACTGAACCGCTCGATCTTGCCTTCCTCGCTAAATTGAAAAAAGTGTGTGAAGACGCCGTCGGGTCGTTTGAAGGATTTGAGCCTGCTCAAGCATTGATGGAAGCCGAAAAATTCTTTTGGTCCCATTACACGGATTCTTATCTTGAGTTGGTGAAATCCAGAACTTGGGGTGAGAAAACTTCTGATGAGGAAAGAAAAGTAAAAGCATCGGCAGTGCATGCGCTTCGTCTGGGGCTGAAAACATTCCTCAAACTCTTTGCACCCGTTCTTCCTTATACGACTGAAGAAGTTTGGGGTTGGGCATTCGCCAGTGAGTCTCAAACGGTTCATCATTCCCTATATGGAGATCTTTCTGAATTCAATTCGCTTACTGCCGGAAATCCAGCAGTCTTTGATGCTGCAATGGCCGCGCAAGCTGCAATCAACCAACAGAAAACCTTGGCAAAAGTTTCAATCGCGCGTCCGATTGTAATGTTAAAGATGAAAGCGCACCCTGAATCGGCTGAATTCTTCAAGATGGCACAATCGGATGTTTGTGGAGCAACTAAAACCGAAAAACTGGACTTGAGCACCGACAGTAATCTCGAGAAAAATCAGTTTGTCATCGAACTGTGTGAATTCGGTCCTGACGCCAAAACCGGTCAGATTTAAGATCAGCGAGGGATACGATGCTGGATGAAAACATGCAACTCACGACCCGGGTACTGACATCGATGCTGTCATCGGCAATTGCGCCCGTGACCCTGATCAGTGGTATGGCTTTTTTAATCAGCATCATGGCCACCCGTTATGCCCGTTGTATCGATCGAATTCGAGTGATCTTAAAAGAGATCAAGCAAATCGGAGGAGGGGATTCGCTTGAATCCAAGCATCTTCGTCGCCAGATCCGGATTCTTTATGCAAGAACCCGTGCTTTACGAACGACCATGACTTTGGCGGGATTCAGCGTTTTTTTTGTCGTTCTCACGGTCTGTGGATCGTTTTCAAGTATGATGTTTGAATTCCCGAATGCACTGACTGTTGCCGCAATTTTTCTCGTTTCGCTTTTATTGCTTGTGGCTGCAGTGACTGGTTTCATCCGGGATATCTTGATTTCATTAAGGGCGGTCAAGATCGAGATTGAAGCGAATGAAAATCGCGGCTGAACTTGATCTTGCTACACATTCGTTTTGAATGCTGGGTCAAAAAAATGTCGAATTCATCAGAATAAAAATTCGATTTTGATCATCACTAAAAGTGCTACTCTTTTAGCATGACCTTGAAAAAAATATCTCTACTGTTGATGTCTTTATTTTTTCTAAGCCAGGTTTCATGTGGAAAAAAAGATTCCTCTTCTACCACGACCAGTTCTTCAAATAGTTTCATTGGAATGTGGGGAGGGTGTGTTAAGGGAGAAGCCGCTCAGAACATTCTTAATCAATTTGGTCTTAATTCATTGAATGATTCAAAATGTGTTAGTCAAAGCGTGATTCTTGCTGTTCAATTCATTCAAGAAAACAGTGTTTTTGGGCTTTCATTCGTTACTTATTGCTCGAGTGATTGCAGTGCTGATCCAAGTGCTCAATTGACGGTCGGTGGAGTTTATTCTCTGGGTGCTCAGTCTCCGGTGGTCAATGGGGCATCGAAATTGGATTTGACCATCCTCTCTTCGGAAGCAACAGATCCAGGTTGGAAAAATGGTGATTCTGTTTATACCCTGATCAAAGTTCAAAACTCGGTCTTGAGTATTGGCGATTGTTTCAGTCAGACCTGTTTGGATGAGTCTTCTCGCGCGACTAAGTTATTGACGGGTGCGGTTCTCAATCCGACTCAAAACTAAAATGAATTTCAAGCGAACAATTTACGCAGTTTTTTTACTCCTGTTTTTGTTGCCGTTCCAGTCTCCTCCATCATTTTCAAAAAATAGAACGATGGAAAAAAAGTCCCTCGTTTTAGATCAGTCATCATTACTTCAGAAATACAGCTCTGTGAAATCAGTGCTGCTTCGAGGGTATTATCTTCCGCCGGAATATCTATCTCGGTATTACGCTCGTCGCATCGAACCTGCGTTGGATCGTCCGGATTATGCTGCTGTTGAAAATCCACAAGTACTTTTTCGTGGGATGTATCTCACCCCCGATCAATTAGAGTTTATTCTTGAGAACGGAATGGACTTAAATCAGGTGAGGTGGACTGCAGCCGGAGGAGGAATCTCTTTTTCCTCAAATGTGAACGAAGCAGCCAGTTACATTTTTCAATCGGGAAGTGACCGTAAAAGTGGAATCGGAGTCGTTTTCAAAGTTCGAAAAAGTGTGGCGATGCAACCCGTGAATGACCCTGTTTTGAATCGAACTCACACGATTTATAAGAAGCAATCGAATGTTTTACCCAGCGAAATTCTCGACGTTTATATCTGGGGTCAGTATGGTCTTGAAAGTTTGGACGAAATCATCCGAAAAAAAAGTCAGAATAAAATCATTCCATACGCGGATTGGACGGGGATTTTTGATCAAGGAATTTCCCGATAAATGAGTTATTGAATCAGGGAAGAGGCTTCGCTGGTTTTGATTTCCATGACCCACGCGGTTTCGCCATCGGCGTAAAAATTTTCTCTGACATGGGTGACTTTGAAGCCAATAGACTCATAAAGGGCGATTGCATTTTTATTGCTTTCTCGCACTTCGAGAACCACTCTCGAGATTTCTTCTTTGACGGCTTCTTTAATCATGGCTTGCATCAGCTTCATTCCAAATCCAAAACCACGCCATTTAGGGTCAATCGCCACATTCAGCAGGGAAACTCCTTCGGCTTGAAGCCAGTAAACAATGTAACCAATCACTATGGAGTCGGTTGCATCGTCGGTCAGCACATAACATCGGGCAAACGGTTTGTTCATTTCGTCGGTGAAGTGGGCTTGGGTCCAGGGAGTTGGATAGCTTTGGGACTCAATGATTCCAACCGCTTTCAGGTCGTCTTCAACCATGGGGCGCAAGCTGACGGATGTTTCGGAAGTAGACATGGGCCAGACACTAACATAAACTTTGGAATATGAAACGCGGTGTTCTTTATGACGTACTGTACGGATTCGTTCCCATCACTGAATGGGAAGAGGAAATCATCAACTCTCCTTTTTTTCAGCGCCTGCGTTGGATCAAGCAGTTAAGTTTTGCGAATTACATTTTTCCTGGTGCTGAACACAATCGTTTTGGGCACACCATCGGAGTCATGCACTCCATGGAGCAGATGCTTCGGGCGTTAGGGCTTGCCGTCACTGAAAAAGAGCTCTTTGATGCCAAGTCTTCCAGTAATGAGGCCATGCTTCATAAAAGTTTGCGAATCGCCGCTCTCATGCATGACATCGGGACATTTCCATTTTCCCATACGGTTGAATATGGATATATCCGTCATGGAAACGATGACCGAAGAAAAACTAAACATTCGAAAAACCTGGTCAACAACCATGAGCATCTTGGTGCTTTCATCATCAAGAACACCCGATATGAAGGTGGAATCACGCATATTCTTGAAAAATACGGTTTCGACGTTCAGATGATTTCAAAAATCATCAAGGGTGAGAGTCCGTACTCCATTGCAAACCAGCTGATGCATTCTGATCTGGACGCAGATCGTATGGATTATCTCATGCGTGATGCTCACTACACTGGAATCAAATATGGAGAATTTGACCGGGATTACATTTTGGCCAATCTCGAAACGTTTGATCTGGGTAGAAATCAACTTGGATTTGGTGTTCGGGAAAACGCCATGCGAGCAGTCGAAGATTTTCTCATTGCCCGTTTCAATTGGTATTCTCAGGTAATTAAAAACCCTGGTTCTGCAAAATTTGATGTGCTATCTGCAAGGATTTCACAGCGCTTTCTTCAAGAAGACCTGATTTACCAGTTTCATGACTTGCTCACGATGATTGAAGAGCGAGATGAACGTTTTTTTTGGTTTAATGACATCTATTTTATCAATCGTTGTCAGGAAGTTCGTCATCTTGGCTTAATGGATGATCCTCTCACCAATGAATTGATTGAGATGTTGCTTTATCGTAAAGCACCTAAAACGGTTCATCATCCCGAATTTGAACACAAGATTCTTGAAAGTACCGGTAGCGAAACAGAGCGCGAAAAAAGAATCAAACGGATCAAAGCGATCGTCAGCGACATGGAATCGGTCATTGAGAAATATGGAACGGGAAAAGAATGGATCCTTGCTGACATTCCCAGTAAGGACATCGTTTTTACCGCTTCCAAAGAAAAATTGATGAAAGCCAGTGATCGTAAGGGGCCACTTCATCTCCAAAATGAGCCGGTTAAGATCCTCACCAAGAGGGGTGGACCGAAACTTTTGATCGAAATGGAAAACTCGATCGTACGTAGACTTTCCGGATACATTAATTTTGTACCGAGTGTTTATGCCAATGATGCCGCGATCAAGCTCCTAAAATCCAAAAAACTCATTTAGTTGGGGGGCCAAACTGGTCAAAAAGGTTGCGTGACACAGTGCGCGCATCATAGAGTGAGGGGGTGGAATCTTCCCCTCAATCTCGTCGTAAATCCCTGATCTTGCTCTCAGGTGGGCTCGATAGTGCAGCCAATCTTGCGTTTGCGCATCATTTCGATGAACCCCTGTTAGCGCTGACCATTGATTATGGTCAACGAGCCGTCCAGCCTGAAATTCAAGCGGCAAAAAAACTCGCTGCCTATTACGGAGTGGAACATCAGGTTCTTGATCTGAAGTGGCTCGGAGCTCTGGGTGGAAGTTCTCTCACGAGCAAGAAAATCGATGTTCCTCAGATGGCATCCAATCAGTTGGATGATTTGAAGAAAGCCCAAGAAACCGCTAAACAGGTCTGGGTTCCGAATCGAAATGGTTTGTTCATCAATGCGGCTGCAGCGATTGCCGAAAGCAGGGGATTCCATCAGGTGGTCGTGGGATTCAATAAAGAAGAGGCTGCGACGTTTCCAGACAACTCTTCACAATTCCTCGGGGTGGCAACTCTTTCCTTAAAATACTCAACCAGTATCGGAATCAAAGTCGCTTGTTACACCGACATGCTGATGAAAACCGAAATCGTTCAAGCGCTTCGCAATCTTGAAATGAAATTTCCATTTGAGATGGTTTGGAGCTGTTATCATAGTGGCGAAGATACTGGCGGAAAAATGTGTGGAAAGTGCGAGTCTTGCCAGCGATTTATTCGCGCGACTGGAAGCTCTGTAACGGAGTCCAAATAAGGGAGTCATGCAATGAAATTTCAAACCTATTTTCATCCGAAAGAATTGGAATACACTGGACCAGAGCTTTCTCCTCATTACATTCTTTCTCGATTTGGTGTCGAGGGTTCTTGTTTGTCTGCATTCATCGGTCCTTGCATGGTGAAAACGGATCATCTGGTGGATTGGGAAGACCGTCTTCAGAATGACCATATTCGTGCGAAGAAAATGATTCATTTTCTTGGGGAATTTTTTGGAATTTCCTTGCGTGAGGGAGTTTGGATTCAGAGATTGATCGTCAGTCAGATCGAAACAGATCTGCTGGGCGAGGGATGCAAGGTTCGTCGTAGCGGAGATGACCTCTATGTGACCCATTCGGGAGAAGAAAAGAAGTTGAGTGTCTCGATCGTGACTGCATCTGCGGTTTCAGTTCTTCTTCATCTCGGACTCAATATCGATGCCGAGGGTGC
>CAZZLF010000050.1:0-8934 GCA_964654965.1 uncultured Bdellovibrio sp. | reverse complement strand
CCCTATGATCGCCAGGTGGAGTTTAAAAATGCACTTTGTGCCAATCTTCTCCCTAAAGAACAAGGGCGTGAGATTCTGATGAGTTTTTTCAAATCGTCTATGGATCAATTTGCTCAAAACCATGATTCCAGTATGGTTATGAATGGTCCATTGGGTTTTGATCGTGCATTTGCTTCAAAAGTTTCTCTGGATGGTGAGTATCTTGGTTCGGTCATTGCTTATTGCCATGTTAATGGGGCTGTTGGCAATGAAGAGCTTGAAAAAGCAGCTCACATGATCGAGCAAAAAGGAATGGATCGTGAATTGTTTGAGCAAGCAGCTCATAAAATGAAAGTTCTCACTCCAGCCGAAATTAAGTATTTTTATGAGTTGGTTGCTTTAGTCTCGCAAGAGATCACTGCATTTCATACCGAAATATCAAAACGTGAAGCAAGAATTCACGCGTTAAGTAATCAGCTTGAAAATCGCTATAGCTACGATCAAATGATTGGTAAGTCAAAGCCAATGCAGGAGCTTTACTCAATGCTAGATAAGGTATCTTCATCTGAAGCGACTGTATTAATTCAGGGCGAAAATGGAACTGGTAAGGAATTAATCGCTCGTTCAGTTCATTTTAATTCCCCAAGAAAAACCTCTAACTTTATCACGGTTAACTGTTCTGCATTTAACGAAAATTTGCTGGACAGCGAATTGTTTGGACATATAAAGGGTTCGTTTACTGGTGCGATCAAAGATAAAAAAGGATTATTTGAAGCAGCACATAATGGCACGTTATTTCTCGATGAAGTCGGTGATATGACTCTAACAATGCAGGTGAAGTTGTTACGTGTATTGCAGCAAGGTACATTAACTCCTGTGGGTGGCACCGAAGAGCGCAAAGTTGATGTTCGAGTTATTGCAGCTACCAACAGAGATTTGAAGTCGATGATTGAAGAAGGAACTTTCCGAGAAGATTTATATTATCGAATCAACGTAATCAATATTCAGGTTCCCGCGCTGCGTGAGCGTAAGGAGGATCTACCTGTATTGATGGATCACTTCATGCTGAAAAGTTGTAAAGAAAAAGAAGTTCCATTGAAACAAGTCACTGCACGTGCAATGGAAAAAATATTTGATTACCAGTGGCCAGGTAATATCCGAGAATTAGAAAATGAAGTAGAGCGTTTGGTGGTGCTATCAGGTACAGACCCCAAAATTGGTCCTGAGCTTTTGTCTCCAAGAATCAGGGATGCGGTATCTTCTGGTGGTGGTTCCGGAGGAAAGTCAATGAGTTTCAAGTTCAATGGAAAATTGAAAGATGCCATGGAAGAGCTTGAAAAGTCGATGATCAAAGAAGGTTTGCGTCGCACTAAATGGAATAAGAGCAAGCTTGCAAAAGAGCTTGGAATTTCAAGAGCGGGATTGATTATGAAAGTCGATAAATATGGCCTGGATAAGCGTAAGCTAGCTCGCGACGCCGAAATGGCTGCGGCTGCAGCCGCCGAACGAACTTCTTCGGACGATGATCAGGTGGCATAACTTCAAAAAAAATATGCAGCAGTATTTAAAAAGGCTGTTCCATTTTGTGGATCAGCCTTTTTTATTTCAATGAGATTCATTGAGTGATGTCAATATTTATTAAATATATTATATTGAAATAATCAGATATTTCAAGTAATATGCCGTTCTTATGAAACGGTTATTGGCTCACACCATGACAATGCTCCATCTGATTTTGAGTTCCTCATTGGCATTTGCACAACTTGAGGAAGCGCAAAGTGATGTTGCTTCGCCCGTGACTCCAGTTCATGTGGAATGTGCACTCAGGCAAACTACTAAAATTAGCTGTAGTGATTTTATTCGTGGTTTTTTTGCAGATACTCAATCAGTAATTGCTCAGGAGAACAGCTTAGACAAAGCTTCAATCAGTTTAACTTTATTTGATGATGCTGACACCGGGTCTTTGACGAAATATACTTTTGCATGGAAATCTAAAGACCATATTCAGGTTTCTGATTTTGAATATTTTTATAGCGTTGATCAAACGACCCTTGATGCGGATCAACTGAGGGATGCTCTTCTTCGCCGTGCTGCTGCAGGCGTGACGATGTATCTTGATGTGATCAAGATCAAGGCGGATGAGGGTGTGCTGAGTGGATCGTATCAGACCCCTAAAAATGGCGTCGATGCGGGTGAAGATGGTTTGTTTACCCGGTTACAAAAAAGCCCCCTTTATTTTAATTTAGGATTAGATGGGAGTTTCAGAACTACTGGTCAGGCTCCTTATGTTAATTCATCTCTAAGCGTTAACCCGGATGTGAATGTGGTTTATTTGAAAGATCGTTATAAGATAGATCTTCTGGGGTACTTCAAAAATACTAAAACCAGTGTCCCAAGCTCTGCCGGTGGAACCTTGTCTGCTCAAACTCAATCGAAATATGTGAACGCAGTATTTGTTTACACGATGAAACGCCGTTGGAGCGTTGCGGTCATCGAAAACATTGGCTCAGACACTGCTGCAAATACCAAGTTTTTCAGCAATACCACTGCAGGTTTGGAATGGGCTTTGGTTCCGTTTCGTACCAACCAAAATCAGGAATTATCGTTTCGGGTGGGAGCCACCAATAATGTGATGGATTTGAATTACGCTAATCAACGCGGAAATCTTGAAGAAAGATATATGACTGCTTTCGCCCGGGTTTATTCTTACTGGAGCTTTATGGAAAACCGGGCCACCCTTCGTTTAAGTACCGGAGTGGAGACCAATTTAAAGTACAAGGGCTATCAAAAATATAATTTAGGTGCCACCGTGACCTTTCAACTCAATCGATCGACAAAATTGAGTTTTAACGGCTATTACAACTATATGACAAAGAGTTTGAATTATCCGGGGACGCCGGATTACTCGAATCCTCTTTTAGTTCAACAGATGACGGGCCAGGCAGGCCGGAGTTTGTATTCCAGTGTTAGCTTGGATATCACGATCGGAAACTCATTGAAAAAGTCGCGCGATCGTCGATGGGCTGGAGATCCTGCGGGTCACTAAATAAAAAAAGCGCCTGCTGAATCAGCAAGCGCTTCATGAATGTATTTATTTTAAAAAAACTATTCCCAGATGGTGTCTTCACCCTTGAGCCATGCTTTCACATTCTCTGTTGTTACAGATTTGGGGCGCTCAATAGCAAAGCCGAGTGCGCGGCTCCAGCAAAGTGAGGCAAGCACGCCTAGTGCGCGTGATACACCGAAGAGAACGGTATAATAATCATATTCTTTCATTCCATAATGAATGAGTAATGCTCCAGAATGGGCATCAACATTTGGCCATGGATTTTTAATTTTACCCAATGACTGAAGGATGGGTGGAACGGTTTCGTAGATTTTCCAAACTGTATTCACCATTGGATCTTTGGCCATGTGTTTCTTGGCAAATTCTTGTTGAGCTGAGAAACGTGGATCTGTTTTTCGAAGGACTGCATGACCGTAGCCTGGAACTACTTTTCCTTCGGAAAGTGTTTTTTGAACATAAGCAGTGATCTGCTCTGCGCTGGGTGTTTCAGTTCCAAGAGTTTTTTGCATCTCCATAATCCATTTGATGACCTCTTGATTGGCAAGGCCATGTAATGGACCAGCTAAGCCGTTCATTCCTGCTGAATAAGAAAGATATGCATCTGAAAGAGCGGAGCCAACTAGGTGAGTTGTGTGCGCTGAAACGTTGCCTCCTTCATGATCGGCATGAATGGTGAGATAAAGTCTCATCAGTTCTTTAAAGCTAGGTTGATCATAGCCTAATTGATGAGCAAAATTTCCAGCCCAATCCAGAGAATAGTCTGGAGCAATATTGAATGAGTTTTTGTATTTATGTCGATAAACATAAGATGCGATGGCGGGGAGACGGGTAATCAAGTTCATCGAGTCGTCATAAGTAATAGCCCAGTAGTCTTTTTTGTTTACCCCTTCAGAGTATTTTTTAGCAAAAATTGACTCAGTTTGAAGTGCCATTGCTCCGACAACAAGCAAAGTCATCGGATGGGTGTTGATGGGAAGAGCGTCAATCGCTTTAAAGACATGGCTTGGAATATTTTTTGCGCGTTCAGCCCAATCTTTACTAAGAGCGTGAGTGTCTTCTTCGCTGGGAATTTCACCGGTCAGCATTAACCAAAAGAGTGCTTCTGGAAGAGGCTCTTGGCCACCTTTTGCTTTTGGAAGTTTCTCTTGAAGTTCAGGAATGGAATAGCCACGAAAACGAATTCCTTCTTGTGCGTCGAGAAGAGAGGTTTCGTAAACCATCCCGGTGATGCCCCTCATGCCTTGGTAGATTTGAGCAAGTTGAACTTCACCAATTTTTTTGGTGCCGTGTTCTTTTAGAATCTCTTTGATCTCTGTTGAAAGCTGATCTGCCTTGGATTTGAAAAGCGCTTTGAGTTTTTCCATATGCACGAAATGTTAATGGAAATGAAATAATTTGGCGAGTATTATTGAGTTTTTACAACAAGAGAGCCCTGTGTTTTGAAGGACTATTTTTTCATGAAGCCAAATGGATATCTGAATCCGTCATAGCTGGAAGAGGCATCATTTTTAGAGTCGTAGGGATCAAGGGGGAAGCGGAATCTTAAGCCATACTCCGATACTGGAGATGGAGAGCGGGGGCCTCCAGAGGCTGGTATCCCATACTCCAACGAATATGTGGCTGCAATTTGAAGCTCCGGTATAACGCGCCAAATCAACCCTCCTTCATAATAGTATGATGTTGATCCCGGATTATTCATCAGTTTTAAGGGGCCATTGGTGCTCCTTAAATTTAAGGGGGCGTATCCTGCGCCTACATAAAATCTTTTAAAAAGTTCCACTCGAAAGGCGATGTTGGAAGTAAGCATGGACAGGTTTTTTTGAGGGTTGGTTATAGAAGCCAAGGTGAGTCGATTGACTAATCCAAATTGTAAATTTGCAATCCATTGGGGGGGGGAAATGGGAACAAAAAAGTTAAATGAACCAATGAATCCCAAATTAGAGGATTCGGCCCCACTTGGAATTCCGAAATAGGAGTTTCCTGAGGAGATCTTACCGACAGAGCTTCCTAGTTCTCCGTACACGCCAGCCAAGGCAAAACATGGACTTGAAAGAGCAAGTACAAGGTAGAATAGGGCTAAGTAGATCGTCCTCACTTCATTACTTTAACGCACGGATAAATGCCCGAAAAGATGCATGAATTGACGTGGGCAAAAGTTGCCTAAAGGGCTCGATCAGATTACATTGATGCCTATGTCTAAGTCACCCACAGAAACGTTGAAACACTATGATCATTTGGCTGAAATTGGCGGTGGAGTCGATCGGATTCACAAGCAGCATCAGGTAGGAAAAATGACTGCACGAGAACGGATCGAGCTTTTATTGGATCCTGGTACTTTTGTAGAGTTAGATAAGTTTGTTACCCATCGTTGTACCGATTTTGGAATGGATCAGCAAAAGTTCCTCGGTGATGGTGTGGTTACCGGTTACGGAACAATTAATGGGCGCAAAGTTTGCCTTTATTCACAAGATTTCACCGTGTTTGGCGGCTCATTGTCGGGTGCACATGCTTCGAAAATCTGCAAAGTGATGGATCTTGCATTGAAGACGGGAGTTCCTGTTATTGGATTAAGTGATTCCGGAGGCGCTCGGATTCAAGAAGGAGTCGAATCCCTGGGTGGATATGCTGAGATTTTTTGGAGAAATGTTCAAGCAAGCGGAGTGATTCCACAGATCAGTTTGATTCTTGGCCCATGTGCAGGCGGTGCTGTTTATAGTCCTGCCATCACGGATTTTATCGCGATGGTAGAAAATACATCTTACATGTTTGTGACCGGTCCAGATGTGATTAAGACCGTTACACACGAAGAAGTGACTAAAGAAGATCTAGGTGGATCAGATACCCATGCAGAAAAAAGTGGTGTTTGTCAGTTGGTATATGCGGATGAACGAACCATGTTTGAAGGAATCCGTAAATTAATGGATTATCTACCTTTGAACAATTTGGATCCGGCGCCAAAGGCAAAGTGTAAAGATCCAATGGATCGAATGTGTTCAAACATTGAAAAAGTTTTGCCGGATCTTTCGAGCAAGCCATACGATATTAGAGGAATCATCGAAGACGTGGTGGATGAGGGTGAGTTCCTTGAAATTCATAAAGCTTATGCCCAGAATATTGTTGTCGGATTTGCTCGTCTCGGCGGACAAACTGTAGGCGTAGTTGGAAACCAACCGGCTCATTTGGCGGGATGTCTTGATATCAATGCTTCGCTGAAAGCAGCACGATTCGTGCGGTATTGTGATGCCTTCAATATTCCATTGATTTCATTTGTGGATGTTCCGGGATTTTTGCCTGGAACCAAGCAAGAATACGGCGGAATCATCAAGCATGGTGCAAAGTTGCTTTACGCTTATGCTGAAGCCACAGTGCCAAAGCTGACCGTGATTACCCGTAAAGCATACGGTGGGGCATACGATGTCATGGCATCGAAACATATTCGTGCAGATATCAATCTTGCTTATCCCGATGCTGAGATTGCGGTGATGGGACCCGATGGGGCAATCAACATCCTTTACCGAAAAGAAGTAATGGATGCAGAAAAAGCTGGCAAGCTGGAACAGGCAAAAGCAGCTCTCGTTGCGGAATATAAAAGCAAATTTGCGAATCCTTATAAAGCAGCGGAATTGGGTTACATCGACGAAGTGATCGAACCCAAATTTACCAGGATCAGATTGATCCAAGCGTTGCAACTTTTGGAAGGCAAGCGTGAAGCAGGACCAAAGCGTAAACACGGAAACATTCCGCTTTAATCGACTCGAGGCTGAAAATGGCATTTAAATTTAAAAAAAGAGAACCAGTTCTGATTGCCAACCGCGGAGAAATTGCAATTCGAATTGCTCGTACCGCAAAGATGCTCGGCTTTCCAACTGTGGCAGTTTATTCTGATGCCGATCGATTTTCTCAGCATGTGAAGTTTTGCGATAGCGCAGAATACATCGGGGGATCAGAGCCGAAAGATTCCTATCTTGTCGCAGATAAAATCATCGCAGCTGCGAAAAAGCATGGAGCAAAATATGTGCATCCAGGTTTCGGCTTTCTTTCAGAGCGTTCACATTTTGTGGAAGCGTGTGAAAAAGCAGGACTAGTATTCGTAGGTCCAAGTGCGCACTCCATGAATGTCATGGGAGATAAGATCACCGCTCGTAAAACCGTAGAAAAACTCGGGATGCCGGGCGTTCCGGGTTCTCCAGGTGCGATTAAAGATGCAAAAGAAGCAATTGAGTTTGCACGCAAGGTAAAACTTCCAATTTTACTGAAAGCTACCGCTGGTGGCGGCGGTAAGGGGATGCGTAGGGTAGACCGGGAGGAAGAAATTCCTTCAGCATTCGAAGGCGCCTCTCGCGAAGCGCTTGCAGCTTTTGGCGACGGATCGATGTACGTTGAGAAATATATTCTTGAACCTCATCATGTCGAGATTCAAGTTTTTGGCGATGGAAAAGGTGGTGCGATACATTTGGGTGAGCGAGAGTGCTCCATTCAGCGTCGCCATCAAAAGGTATGGGAAGAATCACCATCTCCGATTCTAGAAAAATTTCCAGAAACGCGTAAGAAAATGCAGGAAGCGGCAGTTCGTGTTTCCAGAGAAATCAAATACGCCGGAGCGGGAACGTTCGAGTTTATTGTGGATGGTTCTGGAGATTGGTTCTTTTTGGAAATGAATACTCGACTTCAGGTGGAGCACCCGGTGAGTGAGTGGGTGACCGGTACTGATATTGTTGAGTGGCAGTTGTTATTGGCATCAGGTGAGTTGGAACTTCCGAAACAGGATCAGATCACTACCTCTGGATCATCGATTGAAGTTCGTGTGTACGCAGAAGATCCTCACCATTTTCTACCAGCGCCTGGAAAAATTGGAAAAATCATGCAGCCTAATGGGCCATTTTTGCGTTGGGACTCATCTTATCCGTCAGGGCCGGTGCTCAACAGCGAAGTGTCCATGTTTTATGATCCGATGATTGCGAAACTTTCCGTTTGGGGCAAGACCCGTGATGAGGCTGTTGCACGAATGAGGGTTGCGCTCGACGAGTTGTCCATCGAGGCTCCTAAGTCTGCTAGCGGTGAAGTCAAAGGTTCTTTAAAAACTAATGTAGCATTTTTAAGAAAATTGGTTCGATGTGCGGATGCGGTGGAAGGAAATACTACCACCGATCTCATCCCGAACAATCCTTCCTTGACCACGGATGAGGTGACCAAGGAAGTGAGCGATGAAACTGCAATTGCGCTTTCATTGTTGAGGCTTACAGAGGGAACCGAAGTTTCTCATTCTGCAGAATCATCTGTAGTGGGAGTTAGCAACTGGAATCAGCGTGCGAAGTGGGAGAGTCTGAGATGATTCAAGGAAAAGTCGGATCGAAAAATCTGGTTTGGAAAAATGCTCCCCGTGGAAAAGATGGGGCATCGGTTGTTGAGGTCGATGGCCGTCAAGTCCATGTGCGCTGGCACCGGGATGATCAGGGAATCTGGATTGAAACCGAAAAAGGCGTGGTGGGGTACGATGTTCGCAAGACTGTGAACGATGACGGACAGGCGGAGTATGTGCTTCTTAACCGCCGTAAAGAAGAATACATCGTCGGAATGAGCTTTTTGAAGTCAGGTGAAGAAGGTGATGGGTCTGGTGTTAAAAAAGTTAAAAAAGGCGCGAAGATCAAATCACAAATGCCGGGAAAAATTTTGCGCGTAAATGTAAAAGTTGGAGACTCTGTTCAAAAAGGCCAATCGGTGATGGTGATGGAAGCCATGAAAATGGAGAACGAAATCAAATCAACACAAGATGGCGTTGTGAAAGAAATTAAAGTAGCAGAAGGTCATGCTGTAGAAACAGGTGCCGAATTATTGATTTTTGTCTGAACTGGAATTTTTATGGAAAAAACAACCAAGAGTTTTGTGAC
>CAZZLF010000049.1:0-8947 GCA_964654965.1 uncultured Bdellovibrio sp. | reverse complement strand
GTTGATTTTACTTTCAGACTCTTTTGCAATGGATTCATATTCAGCCGTCTCGCTGTCGATTGCTTTTAATTCTGCTTCACCGGCGTTGTTCACTTTTTTTCCGGATTTCAAGTGCTGGAAGCCTCGAAACATCTGATAAGCTCCAGCTGCATCCTGAACTGCTCCCATGTAATTATTCATTTTGGCAGCGTCTTTCATGGTATCGCCTTGAGCAGTATTCATGGATGAAATGGTTGCGTTGTTGCCTTGTCCTTGCAAATTGGCAACTCGGTTTCCGGCTTGATTTTGGACGACTGCGGTAGCCACCTGATTGCTCACTTGAGTGGTGAGTCTGATGGAATCTTGTGCGAGTCTTGTGGCTTCACAATTTTTGGTGTTGTAAGCCCCACAATAACTGTTCGTGGTGTTTTCTTCACGAAGAAGCCCGCCCATTTCTTGCGCCTCTAAAGCCTTGTTTGCAGCTCTTTCAGATTTTCGTTCAATTTTTCTGGCTTCTCTGAGCTCTGTTTTCAATTTAGTTTCTTCTTGTAGTTTCAGTTGCTCTTCTTTACTCAATGAAGGGCTTTCAATCGAGGAGTCTTCGGTAATGTTTCTCTTCTTGTAGATATCTTCATTTTTTTGTTTCAAGTCGGAGTATTGTTGATTCAGACTTTTGAAGTCTTCCTGGCTCAAGTCTTTGTTTTGGAGCTTTTGTTTGATCTCGTTCATTTCCTTTTTATTGACCAACACATCTTTGTAATCACTTTTATGTTGATCGTTATTAACAATGGTTCCATCATTGTATTGCTGAAGAAGAGTGCCCTTATCTTTTTTAACTTCGCCTGATCTTTCTTTGATTGCAGACAATTCATCGTAGGTTTTTCCTTCCAGATTGGTCTTGATTCTGGCGTTTTTAAAACCGGTTTCTGGGTCAGCAGCTTCTTTGGATTTCTTTCCTTTGGATTCATCCGAGGCAAGCTCTTCGTTTGTCTTTCGATGAACCATCTGGTCGGTGAGCAATTTCGATTTGTTGATCTTGTTTTGTTTTGCTGTTTCAAGTTTCGTTTCAACTTCTGTTTTAATCGCTTTTTCTGAATTAACAACCATTAGCGAATTGGTAGTAGGTGCGGACATGGAATGAGTCGAAATTGCATATTCCGTTACGTTACCCTTGTTTTTACAGGTTGCGTCTGAGCTTAAGGATTGAACGCATGAAAAATCGGTTTGAAAGCGACAATCAAGTGTTGCGCTGATGAAAAATTTATTGCAGGAACCATCTTTAGCTTGGCAAAAGCAGGTTTTATTTCCTGATGAAGCTTTTTTCTCATCACTATTGTTTTTTGGATCATTATTGATGTTTTCAGCTGAAATCATTTTCAGTTCAGGAGCATTTTTACGATTGCAGTATTTTTTGTAGGTTTTGTTTTTTGAAACCTGAGCTGCAGAAATCACAATCGTTCCATTAGGGCAATAGCTAGGACCCGTTAAAGCGCAAGTGCTTCTCGCAGATGCGGGAAAGTAACTACAAGTATTCGGCGTTTTGCTTTTGTCGTAACAGTAGCAATCAGACGCGGCCCAGGACGGACTCACTTCAGCCAGACCCAACAGCGAAAGAAGCGAAGCCATTTTAAAGATTTTCAAAGACAACAATCTGGAAGTTCTCATTTTTCCCCCAATAAAAAATCCCCTAGGCTACCGAAAACCGGAAAACAGCCTGTATCTCTAGGATAACGCAGACAAATGCAATAAAACATACTTTTTTAATCGGGTATATGATTTTAGCTAAGTTATTGATTTTATTGGTTTACTAATGTGTCTTGGATCAGTGAAAACAATAAAAAAACAAGAGGTTTTAACTGTTTTTAAACTAATTTAGTTTAAAGAAAATCATTCGTTTCCACGAGGGTGGTATTTTTTGATGACGGTTTTTAAGTGTTCAGGCGCAATGTGGGTGTAGATCTGGGTGGTTTGAAGATCAGCGTGCCCCAAAAGCATTTGCAATGAGCGAAGGTCCATTCCCGATTTCAATAGATCGGTCGCAAACGTATGACGAAGCAGATGGGGATGCAAATTTTCAGAAACATCTGCTGCGAGAGAAATTTTTTTCAGGATTTTCCAAAAAGCTTGTCGAGTCAGTCCTTCACCATTTTGACCGACGAACAGTATGCCTGAGTCTTCATCCTGTTGTTGGATCAAAAGAGGGCGAGCTGATTGAAGATATTCATCGAGATACTGAGTCACTACGGGAACAAAAGGAACCATGCGCTCCTTCTTTCTTTTTCCCAATACTTTTGCAAACTGACCCTCAAGATCAAGGTGAATCAAAGGTAGTTGAATCAATTCAGAAACGCGAACGCCTGTTGCATAGAGAAAGAAAACCATCGCTTTGTCTCTGATTCTCAGAGAAGCAGTGGATTCCTCATCGTGATAATGACTTCCACTTATCGCAACATTCAGAATTTTTTCAAGCGATTCCGCCGAAATCGATTTTGGAAGTCTTTTCGATGGTGAAGGAGACTCGATAAACAGCGAGGGATCATCCGTAATCCGGTTTTCTTGAATCAGAAATTTGTAGAACTGACGGATTGCCGAAATTTTACGGGCAATCGAAGTTGGTTTTTGTTCTCGCTTTTTAAGTAATTTTAGAAAATGTAACAGATCATTCTCGGTGGCGCTGATCAGATTCACCTGGCGTTGAAGTAGGGATTGCTCCAGCTGTTTCAGATCGCGTTCGTAAGCAGCAAGAGTATGATTGGAAGAATTTTTAGAGACTCTCAGATGATCGAGAAATATCTTCAGGTCATTCATCTCATTCATATACCCAGAAGGTATTCAAAGTCTTTCTGGGACAAATTCGGCCCCACGTTTTCACCCGCAATTTTTGCGTCGTTTGCAGACTCTTCATCCGAGAACAAAGCATTGAATTGAGATGATTTTCTACTTTTTAAAACTTCAATTTTTTCTTCAACCGATTCGCTCATGATGTAACGGTAAACCTGAACGGGTTTGGTTTGACCAATGCGGTGAGTTCGGTCTGTTGCCTGATTCTCTACAGCAGGGTTCCACCAAGGTTCCAGGTGAAAGACGTAACTTGCCTTGGTCAAGTTCAAGCCCACTCCACCGGTTTTCAAAGTCATGAGCATTACGCCGCCGGCTTTCAGTTCTTCAAATTTTCTCAGTTGGGTTTCACGGTCTTTTCTATTCACTTTACCGTGCAATGAGAAGAATGGAATTCCGGCTTTTTTCAGCTCTGTTTCGAGAATCGCGAATGTGCCCAGGAATTGAGTGAACACAAGAGCGCTTTCGCCGGATTCAACAATGGCTTTCAGCGTGTCGATGAGCAAGCTGACTTTTGGCGGTGTCTCGGTGTAATTCACACTCGGAATCGCGCTTGGAGCAGAACACACCTGACGAAGTCGCAAGAGTGCAGTCAGCATGATCAACTGGCTTTTGCTTTCACCGTTTTCGGTGATCGCCTGTCTGACTTTGGAGTTCCACGAAAGGGCAATATCACGATAGATCGCGAGTTGTTTTTCGGTGAACGGAATCTTGACCGTGCTCTCTGATTTTGGAGGCAATTCCTTGAGAATGGAGGACTTAGTCCTGCGTAAAACCAAAGGCTTGGTCTTCAATTTCAAGAACTGAATCCGTTCTGGATCAGGAGAATAAGACTGCATGTAGTTTTTACGGAACTGATCGAACGGTCCGAGGGATCCTGGTACGACGAGGTCCATGAGGGAATAAAATTCTCCCATATGATTTTCGAGCGGTGTACCCGTGAGGCAAAGTTTGAATCGCGCCGGAATTTTTCTTGAGACCGTGGTGCGTTTTGCAGTGATGGTCTTCAGGTTCTGGGCTTCATCATAGATATGCATGTTCCAGCGAATTTCATTGAAGAAGTTTTCGTGTTCCGCCATTAGACCGTAAGTCGTGATCATGATGCCGTTTTTGTTGTTCTTGAAAAACTCTCTTGCTTGAGAAATCTCTTTGGAGTTGAAAACATGCACTGGAAGATCAGGTGTGAATCGCTTGGCTTCGCTGAACCAGTTATAGGTCAGGGAAGTGGGAACCGCGATCATGGAGTGACCCAGTTCATCTGCCTCTCGAAGAGTTTCAATAAAGACCAGGGTTTGCACGGTTTTTCCGAGACCCATGTCATCAGCTAGGATTCCGCCCATTCCCAAACGATAGAGATCATTGATCCACTGAACTCCTCGAGATTGATAGGGCTTGAGAGATCCTTGAAAGTTTTTTGGCAATGGAAGAGCTTCACGGTTGCTGTCCAAGGAATCGTAAAACTGACAAATTTGTTCCCAGATCGGTCCCCCCTTCACTCGAACTCCGGTAGAGCGAAGCGCGAGAAGTTCAAGGGTGTGGTGTTTGGAAAGTCGATAAATGCGATCTTGTTTTTTGCTACCTCGTTTTGAACTTTGAGTCGTAGAAATTTGATCCCAGAAGTGAGTTAACTTTTCAAGAGATGGAATTGAACCCTGGTTCAATCGATAAATTTTTCCCTGAAAGGTAATCATCCCTGTTTTTGAAAGGTTTTTTGCAGCTTCTTCTGATATTTCAGTGCCCTTGAAAAAGAATTTCGGGTGAAGTTCAAACCAGTCGATTCGCCCTTGTTGGTCAGGAGTTTCTTCGAGAATGAATTCTGAAATGAAATCTCCATCATGAAGTTCTTCAATCACCTGATCATCGAGTGACAGGCTGATGCCCTCGATTTGCAAAGGAAGAAATGCCCTGATTAAATTTTCAGCGCTGGAATCTTTTCGTGAAAGAACCCATTTCAATGGATTTTCAACAAGAGCTTCAGAAGGTTCGAAGAATTGAAGATCTTTGATTTTTTCAGGAGTTTCAAACGTCTGATTTTGAATTACGCCGTCCTTGGTGCGTAACAGGATCGCTCCTTGAGTCTGACTCTGGGAAAGGGTGATCCAAGCATAAATCAATTTGAGATAAAAGCGGTAAACCCCTTTAACGAGTGCGCTATGAGGTTGGATGTCAGTGTCAGAACCGGTCATCAGTGGGAAAAGTTTTTCCTCATAGAGACATTTCAAATCCTGGACGTAAGCCTCTAGATACTCAATCGCAGGCTTCGAACAAAAAAGTTCCAAAGAGATGTTGGGAGATGCAGGAGCACCTTCCAGTTTGTTCATCAGGTGAGCAAGCTTCAGTTTCAGGTTTTCAAAAAAATGGGCAAAGGTTCTGTCGTTTTTAATGAAGTAACGAACCGATTCTTGAAATACCATTGCGGCAATGCCGATATGTCGAAGTAATCGAAGATCGTTGGCACGCTTGGCTTGTTTTTTGACAACAAAAAGGTCCTCACTCAGCGTTTCGTCCCATGCTTTCAACCCGAGACTGAGGATCTGAAGTTGTTTGAGGATCGGAAGCGGAATTCCGTCGACTTTGACAAAATCAAAATCATGCTCAACCGAGAAAGTGCCATTTGAAAATACACGAATATGGGGAGTGAAGGATTCTTTCGGAAGAAATTCAAATCTCGGTTCTGTGTAAATCTCGTTTAAATGGGTATGAAATTCAGCCTGAATGCGTTCAAAAACTTTTTCAAAATCACCATGGCTTTTGAGTTCTAATGTTCTCGGGTAGTGATCTAGCCAATGATGAAACGGATGAAAGAAAAGCTGATGCTTCACCGGATGAATGGCAAGCGTTGGATACCAGATCCAATCCGGGTCCAATTCCAAGGAAGCTTGAACCTCAAAGTTGTTTTGGGCATTATTCAGTACCTTGAAATGGTAGCCGGATTTCAGATGTGAAGGAGGATCAAGATCGATCAAATCGATTTCCTGAACCAGATCTTCAGTTTCAAGATTTTCGGGAGAAGAAAAATAAATTTTCAACTTTCCATGCTTATGAAGCTTGATGGCTTCTTCGGTTAATCCAAAGAGAATGGAGTCGAGCTTTCGGTCGGCTTGGTGATCCCAGATCGGAAGGTCTTTCCACGACGGAAAAAAACGATGGCGCTTGCTCGTATCCAGATGGTTCAGGTCATGGTCTTGGATGCGAGAAGCGGTTGGCAGTAAATCATTTGGAACGGCATTGCAGTAAGGGTGAAATAAAATTTCAGAAACCGGAATGCGGGAATGATCGGAGAAAAGGTAATAAATGCTTTTCTTACGGAGCAATTCTTGAGGGTTTTGAAAAAGGTTGTTCGTAGTGCCACGAAAAGACTTCGGTGATCTCCAAAGCGGGTGAGGAAGATCAGATTCACGAAGAAATGGAATGGCCAAGTCGGGAAGAAGAAAATCGTGATGGGAATGTGCCTTCTCTAGTTTGAGTGACGGTTTGAACGTTAAGGTGGAGGTAGAAAGTACTGGCTGATGAGGAAAGCAAAAGATCAAGCCTTCAAAGTGACCGAGGAGGTGGCGTGATTTTTCTGACGCTAGTGAGGCCGAAGCGGTGTTTTCTTCGGACTGCGTGTTCATGGAGTCTTTCAGTTTTGAAAGTTCACCCTCAAACGTTTTTAATTTTGCAATGGCTTCATCAGGTACCCGAGGAAGATCAAATTGTCCTGAAGATAGAGCAGTTAACGCCCATGCGGCTAGTGCCTGGTGTTTGCAGAAAATTCCATGGCCCGACATCGAACAATCACAATTGGAATAAAGAGGCTGATTAATGCGGGTAATTTCTATCTTCGTATTGAAATTTTCAGTCGTTTTGAATTCAATGATATGTCCCTTGGACCCCAGGGTAGCCATCTCCATGCTTTCAAATCCACCATCCCTGAAATACTGAAGGCCACGCTCCAGCGCGGAAGGGTCCACTCCCTTTTTTAACGCGGAATGCCCAATTCGTTTAAGTTCTTGAAGGGACGGTAGTTTCATTCGCAATAATTGTGACTGACAACGGGGACTAAAGCAACGGTCTATTTTCATTTGATTTTCAGAAGAGGGATGCCGACAATGAAAGTATGAATAATGAAAACTCTCGCCGTGCGTTTTTGAAAACTATCGGCCTTGCTGCAGCAGCTGCGGTAATGGCTCCCGTTGTAAAGTTTCGCTCAGTTTTTGCTGAAGAAGCAAAAATGGTGGATCTCAATGACCCTCTGGCTAAAGCATTGGGTTATGTGGCCGACGCTAAAACTTCCAAAGATCGAAAAGACAAAAAAGCTCAGTGCTCTAACTGTCAATTCTATCAGGGCGATGCAAAATCAAAACATGGTAAATGTCAGCTGATTCCAAGTGGTGATGTTGCCGTTACTGGCTGGTGCCGCTCTTATTCCCAGAAGAAAAAGGCTTAATCTGAATGGCTCGCGATGCTCGTGAGTTGATCAGGACTTATCGCGAAAGTGAATGGAGAACGACGCGTCTTGAAGTGATTCGCCAACTCGGCGAGTTTCAAGATGCCCGTTCTTTTCATTTTTTGACTCGAATCATTCAAAACGAAGAAGACCTTGCTGAACAGCAGCTGGCGATCTTTGCACTTGCGCAGAGAAAAAGTGTTTCGTCCCAACTGTTTTTTCGCCATTTTTATCCCATCGCTCCGGATACACTGAAAACATCTCTTGCTCATGCCTTGGGCACGGTTCAGGATCTTGTCTCGGTACCTTTGTTGTTGCGGGATTGGGATCAGGCGATTTCAAAACAGGATTGGGCGTGGCTTCGTAATATCCTTCTTTCTTTGGGAGAACTAAAGGCTTTTGATGGTCTTCCTAAAATCGTTTCCTTTTTCCAAGACCCCCGTTATCAACCGAGCACAGAAATTTTATTTGCCGGGCTGTTTTCATTGGGTCGATTGTCTCGCCATTCGCATGAACTTCAAAAAGCGATTGAACTTCATCGAAACACGATCGAAGAAGATGCTCTTCTTTCCCAAGTTTATCAAAGTGCCCTTTCTCAGATTCAAGTGAGAAGCCAGTTCAAACTCGAAGACTATTTGAATAAAATTTTTACTCTTCCTGATCCTCACCCGGTTTTACCCATGGAACTACTTTCTTTTGATCCAGAAGAAGTGGATCTGGGTTTGAGTCTTTTTCCTGTAGAGCAAAACTGGAAACGATTTTTATTCGCGATGAGGGGAGTGGTTCCTGCGAGAAGAAAGGGACATCTGCTTTCTATTGCCCATGCGGTGGTAGCCACAGGAGACTTTGAAAATTACATCCATTGGTTTGATTCCCTGAGAGAACTCGGGGTGGATTCTCAGACTTTGGAAGAAATTTCGAAAATCGTTCAGCCCGCACGATTGCCTCATGAAATTCGCCTTAAATGGCTTGAAATCGATGGCTCTTATGAAAAAGAAGTCGATGCATTCTTGAAAGGTTCTACGGATGAACTAGCCATTCGTTGGATCAATGGTTGGAATGAATATTGGAATGGCAAAATCCTGCCCGCTGACCGTCCGGAACTGGAAAAGAAAATTCAATTGTGGATCCAGTCAGGGCTGAGCCCTTCCGTATATGCTCGATTGATTCGGGCTTGTGCTGAACTGGAACTTGAAATTCCACTCATCTATCAGAGTTTTGAGCCCGATTTTCGAAAAGAAGTTGTTCGAAGTTCACTGCTGATTTATCTGGAAAAAAATCCACTGAAAGTTCAGCCGGTGTCATTGGCCAAGGCGGTCGGAGCCCTCGATGACCAAGAAATCGAGAAACTGGGAGTCAGACTTCTTGCGACACTTGAAATGTTTGCTCGTTCAAAACGCTGGATTCATGAGTTCGAGTCTTTTCTCAAAATTTTTGAAAATCACTTCAATCTAGAACTTCGAGTAGGAGTGATTCGGATCAAAGGATTACTCAAGCTGGACGAACCTTACTTGCTCAAGCAACTCGAAAACGAGCAGGAAGTTCTGATTTTGAATGCCATCATCGCATTGAAATCGTTTTCGGATTCTTTGGTCGCAGCTGAAGCGTTGACGCCATTGCTAAGTTCAAAATCAGATGTGATTCGTGGGCGATGCCTCGATTCGCTTTGTGAAAACATTTCTCTCAAAGCGAAACAAGCCG
>CAZZLF010000048.1:0-8994 GCA_964654965.1 uncultured Bdellovibrio sp. | reverse complement strand
GCAGCCTTGTTGATGTTCTCCACTGCATTTTTTATTGTTCCCAAGGAAGATCGAAAACTGAATTCATTATTCCTGCTGAAAACATTCTATTACGGATTTTTTGGCATGGTTCTTTGCCAAACTTTTTTCATGATCGGTTTGAAAAACACTACCAGCACTAACGGCGCCGTTTTGAATACCTTGATTCCGATTTTTACCCTGCTGGTTGCGATCGTGTTGAGAAAAGAAAATCTGACGATCAATCGCGCATTTGGTTTTATCGTAGCTGTCATTGGCGTTTTGGTACTCCGTAATATCGAAGATTTTAATTCCAGTGGAGCAACCATGATGGGCGATCTCTTCATGATCTTGAACTGTCTTTCATTGGCGATCTTTTTCACCATCAGCAGGGATTTTTTGAAAAATCACTCTGCTTACTGGGTTACGGCTTGGATGTTTCTATTTGGCAGTATCGTGATTTTCATCAGTTCCCTGATGACCGGACTCATCACTCAGCAAGACCTACAGTTGCTTTGGACTGTTCCTTGGGAAAGTTCTCTGGGCGGAGCGGTGGTTTATAATGTCATCGGAGCCACGCTGCTAACCTATTTTTTGAATTCATGGACATTAAAACGAGTGAGTGCTTCTTCCGTTGCAGTGTTTATTTATTTGCAACCAGTCATTGCTGTCTTATTTGCCTGGATCTTTCAAAATGAACCACCCAGTACTCGTACCATTCTTTCTGTTATTTTTATTTTTACCGGAGTCATGATTGGCGTGGTACAAAGACCCGCAAAGAAAGTGTCCTGAGGAGAGGACAGGGAGCCATGAACAATTTCGAAATCTTTAAAACTGAATCGGGAGCATTTGTTGATCCTCAAGGCGAAATTTATCATTTTGCGGGGTTCTGGTTAAGGTTAGTCGCCCATTTGGTTGATTTCACTTTATTGAATGGGTTGGAATTATTGTTGGAAAGTCTTCTTTCCAAAGCGTTTGGCATGAGCCCTTTTTATCAGCAAGTATTCGGGGTCATCGTTTCTCTCGGATTTTACTATTGGTATTATTGTGTTTACCAAGTGAAGACCGGCACCACGATTGGAAAAAAACTTCTCGGAATTTATGTCATTGATGAGAATACCGGAAAATTCATGTCTACTCGGCAGGCAATCTATCGAATGAGCTCTTATGTTCTTTCATATATTGTGATCGGATGTGGATTCCTGATGGCTGCTTTTCACCCTCAGAAAAAAGCATTACATGATTTGATGGCAGGCACAGTGAGTGTAGTGCGAAGCAGGCCTAAGTTTCCGCTTAGGAATTCAGATTCAAATCCCAAAGCTCTCTAGAAAAAAGACGCATTTCGTTGAGATTTTTCCAAAGATTGGGACGATACCCTTCCGGAGAGTCAAAACACTCTTTTTCCATTTCCCAGAGATCCAGATGAAGTTGGTTGACCGCAGCTTGAAAGCCTTGGGCTCTGGCAAGTTCCAGGTATTTCTGTTTCATCATGTCGACTGGTTCATTTGAGATACTGCCGCTCATAGTGTTGTTAGAATAGAACTTCGTGTTAAAATTGTAAACATGCGAGTTTTGAACATTTTAGGAGTAGGGTTCTTCCTGTTTGTTGGCTGGGCTGAAGCTAAGGGCTTGCAAGTACAACGAAAAGAGGATGAATTACTTCTCCCTCCCTACGTCCATCGGAATGAGGGTGGAAAGATCAATGTTCATTCGGAAAAACTAACCGATCTGCAAAAAAAACGGGAAGTTAAAGCAGGGGAATGGCTCGAATTTGGGGATTTCTTCGCATTACCTGAGCAAAATAGCATTCAAATTTTCATGAATGAGGGGATGCAATGGGTAGCCGGGGGTGGTTTTTCAGGAGGCATCGAAGGGGGGAAGTGGGATACATCCAAGCCAGCTTTCACGATTCAGGTTCAGCATGGATGGATTCGAGTTTGGAGCAAATCTATTCCATTTTCAGGAGTCCTTGAAATCAAAACCCCTCACGGGCAATGGACTATTTCGCAAGGAGTCTTTTGGCTTTTTGTAGGAAAAAACAAAACCGAGGTTTATCTCGAATCTGGCGAATTAGTTGGAAAGCCCATGAGTTGCCTTGCCGGTCAATATTGCCAGGGGCTCAAAGTCTCGAACCAGTGGAGCGCTTCTTCGATTGATCAACAAATTGATGCACTTTATCCAGGCTTGGTCAAGTTAGCCCATCAAGCGAATCAAGATTGGCAGGATGAAAAATTAAGCAAAAAATACTCTGAATTGCGCGCAAAAGGCTGGTTTAAAACAGATCGTCATTACCCATCTCCTTCACCAGAAAAATAAGCTTGCCCTCGATATTGTTTTTGGCTAACATGAGACTTCAAAATTTTTCAAGTTTCGAGTCGTAGCGCAGCTGGTAGCGCATCTGGTTTGGGACCAGAGGGTCGCGAGTTCGAATCCCGCCGACTCGACCATTTAGAACCCCGTTCATGTAACTCATGAGCGGGGTTTTTTTGTTTATTTTATTCAAATTCGAATTACCATCATCCGGTGAAGTCTTATTTCAATTCAACTCGATTGGCATTATTGACGTTTCTCTTTTCATGGGGTGTGGGACCGGCTTGGGGTGCTCCACTGACCATGAAAGATGTGATGGAGTCATTTCTCTGGGCTAAAATAGGAACGGAGTTTCCAGCTGAGATTCTTTCAGAATCTTCCCACCAGATCGGCTTTCGCGTATTTGATGAGCCATATTCCATCACTCGTACCCAGTCAGGCTTTCAAGTTCAAAACACTGCCGAGCAGACCCTTCTTCAATCATCGACGATCGAAAAAATTCATCTTTTTGTCGTAGCTCAAAAAAGGTCTCACGCTTCGCTGAATGCAGATCAATTCAAACAAAGTATTCGAATGGAAAGTCCCGAGTCTGGCTACCGCTGGTCGCACTCACTTTTTCAATGTAGTTCGGATCTTCCAGTGAAGTTCAGATATTCGAGTGGATTAGTGGGAAAACGCCTGAGTCATACCTGGCTTCAATATGGAGCATATGAAAGTTTTGGAATGCCATTCACGGATGAAGGGACTTATTTTGGTGGATCGGCTCATATTCGAAGTCCCGATACTTTTATCGAACGTAAACCCAAAAACATGAAGTGTTCTCCGGTTTGGGTAAAGCAGGATGAATCACAAGATGAAGAAGTTTTTTCTAAAAAAGCTGCCTGTATTGCCCGAAAAATGTCATTGCCACAAGATCCAATTTTTAACGAAAGTTTGATTTCAGGAAGATGGGTTCCTCATCTCGATTATCACGTCTTTAAAAGAAATTGTCTGAAGGCGGTTCGTTTTATTTTGGAATGTGCGGATGCAAAAGCACCGCTCAACGTGAACTGGGGAATTGGCGGATCATTTGATTGGAATGAAAAAGCTTTGATTTCTGAAGTGGGACAAACTCTGCGCTCAAGCATATCCAAAGTGAGAGAGTCATTAGAAGTGATTCGTCGTTTGGACAGCATGGAGAATCTGGATATCCGTCTCAATCAGCTGATCGATCATGCGAATGAGCTGGATGCAGAAATTCGCGGACAATCCGGCCAAGATGCTTCTACCAAATCTTTGCGTGAAATTTGTCATTTGATTCAAGAGTCGTGCGATCGAACTGTCGTAATCAAAGACTCTTCAGCCGATTCAGCAGGTTCATGACATCCTGAACCTCATGATACATTCCGAATCCAAATCTCAAGCGCTTGCCTCGATAATCCGTTTTGATTCCAGCATTTTTCAGGAGTAGATCCATTTGTTCGCACTCTGAATTAGAGTGCAATTCAAATGTAATGAAGTGCCCTCTGGGTAAATCTTGATTCAAGATGGGATAATCTTTCAAAAGAGTTTCCGAAATTCCGTTTAAAAATACATCTTGAAGATTTTTCACGTGCTCGTGAATCTGATCAATTGAAATTCGTTCGATATCAAAAAGATCCCAAATCGAATTGAATCGGTACAATCCGGACGGATCAAATGTGGATCCCCAAAAGGCAAAACCATCATCGGAATAAGACACTTCACTTTGGATCATGGCGCTCAGTGAACCAAGATCCGCGAACCATCCAGTATTCAAGGGCCTCCATTTTCCTTGGGGAACCACCACGAAGCAGACGCCTTCGCCCGCCTGAGCGTATTTATAACCACCGCCGAGATAAAAGATGCGTCCTTCCAGAATAGATAAATCCACAGGAATCGCTCCAAACGCATGATAGCCATCTATGCAGATGATGGTTTGAGCGGGAGCAAGTTTGCAAATTTCCTGAAGTTCAGAAGTTTGTAACGCGATACCGGAATCAAAAAAAACATGACTCATGAACATTAAGTCGTAGTTACCTGTTACCAATTCCCGTTGGACGGAGTGTAAAAAAGTTCTGCGATTGCGGGCTAGCTCATCGGAATCGAGGAGGGTAAGTTCAACCAGGCCTGCTTCTTTTAGGCGAGCCATCTGTCGACGAAAGGAATGAAATTCATGATTGGTGCTAAGAATGCGAATAGGCTTCTTTGCCGGATCAAAGGTTGAAAGAAGTCTGACTAGAAGTTCATGGGTATTAGGGGCAAACGCAATCTGTTTTTCATTTTTGAGATGAAGAATGTGAGCGACATGTTTTTGCGCTTTCGGAATGATTTCACCAAAAACCAGTTCCCATTTATCGTCCCAAAATCTTGAGGAATCGTCCCAATAACGGAGTTGCGCATCCCTGGAAACATCTGGCCAGGCATGATGGGAATGTGCCGCAAAATGTAATTGACCATTCAACTGGGAAAGAAAACGGGAATAGTATTTTTGAAACATGATCAGCCCCGGGAATGATCGTATTCAAAATCGAGCATTTTTAAAATATCTGCTGGAAGGGAAGGGATCTTTGATTTCGGAAGAAGGAAGGTCGAAATGTTGAAAAGATCGAGGAAGGCACGATTGCGTTCGGTCGATTTTTTCAAATAATCATGTCCGCTGGAGCCGCCAGTTCCAATCTTGGTACCGATCAACCGATGCGCCATGATGGCATGTCGATGTCTCCATGAAGTAAGATTTTCATCGATGTCGGTCATGAGGGATAAAATCTTGAATGGAAGTTGAAGCATCGGAAGATCACGGAAAAGGTGGATGAAGATCGCCGATTGCATTGCTTTTTGAGAAAGTTTGAAGGTTTGTTTTTCACGCAAATTTTCAAAAACTTTAGAATCCAAAATGCTCATGAAACTATGTCTGGTCATGTTGAGATTGTTGAGTTCATTTTCTTTTCGGAGCGGGTCCAATAGACTATTGTTTCGAATGGTCACTTCGTCCTGATCCAGCATTTTCTTCACTGCAGATTCGTATTTTCTCCAAAAATCAAAATTTCCGGACTGGGTGAATGGCATGCGCGAAAGCCATTGGTCGACTAGCTCAAGAAGTGAGGGGCGTTTTTCCTGGCTTTCCAGTTCTTTTCTTTCCTGTTCGGTCAAGCGTGAAAGGATGAACGCTTTTTCAATATCAGAACGATTGCCGATCTTGAGACCCAGGCGGGTTTCCAAAATTTTGAATTGCATGCTTTGAAATCCGGATGCAGGAACGAGATAATCCCTGAAATCCATGAAATCCAAGGGAGTCATCGTTTCAATGATCCGGACCTGATCAACGAGAATTTTCAAAATCTCGTTCACACGATCGAAGCGAGAGACTACCTTTTGCAATCGACTTGAAGGTAGTGGTTTTTCACCGAAAATTTCACAGATCGAATCGAGTTCAAAAAGAATCTGTTTGAACCAAAGCTCATAAGTTTGATGGATGATGATGAACAGCATCTCATCATGAGCCATTTTTCCCTCTTTGAGACTTTCGGGCTCTTGAGAAGAGAGAAGGGTTTCAAGTTTAAGGTATTCCCCGTAATGAACTGGTTTGCGCATATCTCTACGTATCTCTTACGAAAAGGCAGAGATCAACCTTAGAATGCGCGTTTTCGTTTTGAAGAAGGAAGGATGTTCAACATCTCGCGATATTTGGCCACCGTACGACGAGCAATGTCGATGTTGTCTTTTTGGAGAATTTCGACGATTTGTTGGTCTGAAAAAGGTTTTCGAACATCTTCCTTGCCAATCAATTGCTTGATCTTTTCTTTTACAGCGGAACTGGCGACGGAGTCACTTCCATCGGAACTATTGATGCTGGAATTGAAGAAATATTTCAATTCAAAGGTACCGACAGGCGTGTGCATGTACTTGTTAGTAGTCACACGAGAGATCGTGGACTCATGCATACCAACGTCCGAGGCAATGTCCTTCAAAACCATGGGCTTCAGGAACTGAGTGCCTTTCTCAAAAAATTCACGCTGACGGGCTAAGATTGCCTCAGTCACTTTATGAATGGTCTTTTGGCGATTCTGAATCGACTTGATCAACCACATGGCGGCACGCAATTTTTCGTGTACGTATTCCTTGGCGTCACTGCCGGGAGTGGGTCCCGTTGCGTTGTTGCCCTTGGCAGACTGGTCGGCAAGTTCTTTTTTTACGATATTGCGGTAGTAATTGGAAATTCGGAGTCGGGGAATGCCATCGTCATTCATTTGGATGACAAAGTTATTTCCAACCTTGATGACATAAATATCGGGAGCAATGTATTGAGTATCAGATTCAGTGAAAATTTTTCCAGGTTTGGGCTCCAGTTCATGGATGATTCTCTGGGCCTCGACCACTTGATCAATCGGAACATCGAGCATTTTAGCGATTGCCGGTAGATTGTGTTTTTCCAGTTCAGTCATGCAGCTTTGAATGATGCTTTCAACCAGTACTGATCTTGGATTCAAGAGTTTGGCTTGGGCAAGAAGACATTCTTGAAGATCACGAGCTGCGATTCCGATCGGATCGAAATTTTGAATCATCTTCAGAATTTCTTCTGCATCTTCGTATTCAATACCGCAAGCTTCTGCAATTTCAGAAAGATTGCCCTCAAAATATCCATCATCGTTCAAGGCACTGATCACCATCTGACCAAATTTCATTTCTTGGTCAGTAAAATGATGCATGTTTAATTGCCAAAGAAGGTGTTCTTCGAGTGAAACCGATTTGGTGAGTAAATTTTCATAAGAGGGCATGTCACCATCTGGAACTTCTTTCATGGAAGGAGCAGTGCTTGGACCATCATTAAATTCTTCCAGGTAAGCGTCCCAGTTGACATCATCCTTTTGATCCAAGACCTTTTCATCTTCAGTCTGCGGCTGCATCTGGGCTTGTTCGTCGTTTTGCTGCTGAACTTCAGGATCAAAAGTCTCTCCGTCCGAGGATTGCTCATTTTGATCTGAAGATCCTTCATCGTTGATTTCCTCGAGAATCGGATTATCGGTGAGTTCCTGGGTGATGAGATCTGCAAGTTCTAGATGATTCAGCTGCAGCAGTTTGATTGCTTGCTGAAGTTGCGGGGTCATGACCAAGTTCTGACCCAATTTCAAACTCTGTTTTAACTGAATAGCCATAATACTATTCTACTTGAATTCTTTTCTTCAGGCTTAAAATTTGCATTAAATTTTTATGCAATCAAATTGACGGTTTGGAAGTGGTCACCCAATGATAACGATAGCTTGAAACGCAACTCGTTGCGGAATTCAACGAATTTCGTTTTATTTCCAGGATTAAGTTTTTTTATTTCATCTGCTCTAAGGATAGGTGGGGAGATCAGAATTTGAAATTTTCACCGAGATATTTTTCTCTCGCTTTCGGGGAGTTCGCAATTTCTTCTGGAGTTCCGTGTTCAAAAATTACTCCATCGCTCAAGATGCATCCCCAATCGCAAATCGATAAAGTCTCGCGAACATTGTGATCGGTGATCAACACTCCGATTCCTTTTTGTTTCAACGAAAGAATCATCTTTTGAATGTCTGCAACGGCGAGAGGGTCGACTCCGGCAAAGGGTTCATCGAGCAGAATAAAAGATGGATTCAGAGCCAGTGCTCGAGCGACTTCCACTCGGCGTCGTTCCCCTCCGGAAAGGGTAAATGTTTGTTGTTTGGAAACGTGGTTCAATGAAAACTCATCGAGTAAATTTTGAAGTCTGGTTTTGCGTTCATTAATGGAAATGCCCAGGGATTCCAAAGTTGCTAAAATGTTTTCTTCCACGGTTAGCTTTCGAAATACAGAAGGCTCTTGAGGAAGATAAGCAATACCAGCTCTTGCTCTTTCGTACATTTTCCAACGGGTAATGTCCTGATCGTTCAGGAAAACCTTTCCTTGATCAGGATCAATCAGGCCTGTGATCATATAAAAGGTTGTTGTTTTACCTGCACCATTCAACCCGAGAAGTCCCACAATTTGACCGGATTGCACTTCGATACTGACGCCCTTGACGACAGATCGTTTGTCATAGGATTTGATCAGGTCAACCGCTTTCAGTTTGTGGGTAACGGGTTTAATGTTTGTAGATTGCATTGCTTTGTTTTACCTCGATCGAATCATCATTACGATTATAAATAATCAGGTCACCGGTGATGGTATCAGATTGCTGATAAACCTGGGGAAAATCGCTGAGTTCAATCCGGTTTTGTTTTTCAAGAAATACTGCTTTGCCGCAAGTTGAGTAAAACGACTTTTCCCGAATCGTGACATCGGTCATGGCTGAAATTTTATCCAATAGGGATCCTTTGAGTAGGACTTCCAGGATTCTCGATTTCATTTCGAGATTGGTCTGGTGCACGAGAACGAACTGCCGGTCAAAATTTCTCTGTTCATCCATCATGAACTGAAGGCGGTTGGCGCGAAAATTCAAAGATGCCAGATCAGAACGAATCTGATGAGTTCCCCGAATTTTGACTTCGACATTGCTGCTGAGTTTAATTTCTTTGTCTCCAGTATCGGCATAAGTCAGTCCAAAAGCTTTGAATTCAATTCTTCCGTTGAGATCTTCACGAAAACCGGAAATGGCTCTTTCTTTCGGAATAAAAATGGTGAGGTATGGGCGCAAAACTGCCTTCATGTAATCGGTCCGGATGACGGCTCCGTCTGCCATGGAAATCA
>CAZZLF010000047.1:0-8999 GCA_964654965.1 uncultured Bdellovibrio sp. | reverse complement strand
AATCAACTTGACCAAGGCAAAAATTTCTCAAAATGATGCTCGTATCAAAACATTAAAATCACAATTAAATCTTGCTCCTGCGGAAGATAAAGAACCAATTCAAATTGAAATTCAGAGATTAGCAGAAGAAGGAGGCAACCTCGAATCCACACTGCAACAAGAAGAAAACCGCTATCAGTCTGCATCCAACTCTCTGGACAAACTCAATCAACAACGCGGTAACGTAATGAAAAACAGTAGTGCAGAAGCCAGCGCCCAAAGAGCCACGGCTGAGTCTGCAATGGTTTCTGCTGCAACCACTTTGCAACAGGGTGCAATGAATCACATGAATGCCAACATTTTGAAAAAACAGGCTGAAGCTCTTTCCGTCATGTCTGGAGCTAGTAATGGCGAGCTAGGTAATTACGCCTTGAATCCTAGTCTTGCTAATAACGAAAGTGTGAACTACGTCACTCCTGATTCACCTTCCTCTGCTGAGGCGGTTTCATCCGATCAGCCAACTGATGACAACGGAGATCAGGGTGGCTTTGGCGACTACAATACAAATTACGGTAACGACAAGGTTGCCGACGGAAAACCGGGAGATTTCATTTCGAAACCAAATTCTGAGAATTCCGGAGTTGCTGGGTCTGGTCCGGGAAATGCGGGCGGAACCAGCGCAGCTCGTGATGGTGCCGGCGGACCAACCGACGGCGGAAAAACCAAACTGCAAGCAGGCGGAAGTTTTGCGAGTACCGGAAGCGGTGCTGTTTTTGGAAGAAAAGGCGGATCCAATGGAGGAATCAGCTCTGAATCCGGATTCGGAGATTTCTTGAAATCATTCCTGCCGGGCGCAAAAGAAGAAGCAAAGAAAAAAGATTCTCTCTCGCTCGATTCTGACCGACTTCCGGCATCGGATCGCGCGGCAGTGATTGGTCGCAACCAAAATATCTTTGTCGAGATCTCTAAACGTTACAAGAAAAAAGACAGTGAAGGCGCGGTCGCCTTTCAATAAAAATGACGGGGGGAAGTATGGTCATGAGTCGTCTTTTAAAAAAATCAGTTGCTTATGCTGTTATCATGGGTCAAATCTCGCTTCCGGTGCAAAATGCATTTGCTGAAGATGATGATCCCTTCGCCAAAATGAATCGCGTTTGCGAAGATACTTTAAAACAAATCAAGGATGGAAAATTAAAAACTGCAGGTGACGCCCAGGCCGGTTACTGCGCAAACGCAGAAATCTGGAGAAGAACCTATAATGCTGAAAAAGGGAAATCGATTGCCTTTGGTTCAGCAACCACCGCACTCTTAGGAATGGGAATCACCCAAACCTCCATGAAGCAGGTGGGAATGAGAGCGGCAATTACCAAAGCCCAGGCCGCCGCTACCAGCGTCGATCTCAATTTGACCAATACCAGCGGCTGGTCTACGACCGCCGCCACAACAGAAGCTTCGGCTTATGCGCTTGATGCTTCTGCTGCTGCCGCAGCCGCTACAGTGGTGGGTGCCGCAGCCGCTGCTGCACTCGAAGCACAAGCAGCAGCAGCTCATGCTAAATCGTATTCTGATGCTGCCATGGCAGTTGAAAGTGCAATCTCTGCTGCAGAATTCGCTGCTGAAGCATATCGATCTTTAAATCAGGTGAAACAACTGGAAAGTGGCATCAAAAAGATGGCCAAAGTTTGTAAATATTCCTCTGGTACGGCAGTCGTTGCTCAATTGGCTGTAGATACTGCGGTGACCGGTCAATTGAACAAGGTTCGCGAAGAGTATGATCTTGCCAAAGATAATTTGGGATACATCGACGCTCTCGGAAGAGCAATGGGACAAGGCCTCACCGTGGTCGGAGGGACTTCTCTTATTGATTCTATAGGGGATAAATCAGGCGTAAATGGTTTTGAAGAAAAAATGTCGCTTGCTGAAAAGTCTTCGGAAAAAACCGCTGCTGATCTTGAAATCGCAAAGGGTTACGCTGCCAGTGTTAAAGCCGCAACAGCTGCAGCCAAAGCTGAAGGAAAAGCTGCCGCGGGAATGGTCAGCGCAACCGCAATGGGTGCGGCCGCAGTGACCGCTGCAACCAGTGCAATGGCAGCTGCTAAGGCAGCGATTGCCGCTGCTGAAGCAATTAAAGCTTCCTCAGAAGGTGGCAAATCCTGCTATACTAATTCGTTGGGTATGGGAATACTGACCACGACCTCGCTCACTCAAATGGATGGTGCAAAACGCCAAATGAAAAGCAATGTGGATTCAGCGAGCAACCTGAAAGAAGACAATAAACTCACTTCTAACAATTTTCTGAATTCCGGTTTAACCCAGAATAATAATTCCAATAATGCAGTCAACTCTCCAACCAATGGAACGGCAATTACCAGCGAAGGCTGTACCACTGCTGACAATCTGGAATGCCTGGGAAATCACGATGCAGCTGCTTCTGCGATCACCAGCTCTCCTGATCTCATGAGTGAAATCACCAAAACCATGGGCGGAAAAAGCCTGGGTAGCCTGATCAAGGACTTCAAGGGAAATTCTGCCGCTGATCTGGCCAATTATCTTGCGAATCAGTCCAGCGTTGATCCGAAAATCACCAAAGCTGCACTCGGTGCTAGTGAAAAAATCGCGAAAGAGAACCGGTTTGCAGAAAAATACAAACCAACCGGTTATGTCGGAACCAATCGTAAAGTTGCATCCAAATCAGATGATGACTTTGACATCAACAAGATGATGTCCGGAATCATGGGAAAGATGGGTGCGGGTGAAGACAAAAAAGATCAAAAGGCCGGGGACACGGATTACGTGTTCAGACAAATGGAACTGATGACTCCTGCCCAGATTCAAGAAAACAAAGGCATCAGCCTCTTCACACGAGTGGCCTATCGCTATCGTAAAAAGAACGCTGACCTCGAACAAATGAACTCAAGTCGAGTGTTGGATCGCGAAGTCAGTTCTGAAAAGAAATAATTCTCGCAAATTATAGTAAACGAGCCACAACCTGGCCAAAGATTTGATTCACTCCCGCTGCGAACTGTGGAGTACCGTCCACCTTCAACTGTGCAGGAAGATCGAGAGTAGCTTTCCAATCCGGCGCCAGAAAGTTCAACTTCAAAGTCGACTTTCCGCGGTGCTGAAGTACAAATTGTTTGAAAGAACGTAATTGATCGACTTCGATCTGGTTCGGATCGAGCTCCACCAAGACCGTTACCGTACGACCGGAATGAGCTTCATCCAACCGTTGAACTTTTGAAGCAAGAATTTTTGCTTCACCGTCTTTGACATCGAGTTCGCCGGTGAAAAGATAAGGTTCCGGTGCTTCTCTCGCTTGCACCAGTAATTCCTGGTGATTGGCATAGAATTCCGGAAACGCAATCACTTCCAATCGACCTTCGAGATCTTCAACTTGCATGAAGGCCATCTTCGAGCCCTTTTTAGTCATGATCTCTTTAAACTCACCGATGATTCCGGCAAACTTTATTTCTTTACGTTTTGGTCGGCTGGCACCATGACCCCATTGTTGCTCAGTGGGTTTAGGTGCGGGCATCGTTGCCGCCATGGTCTTGATCGAATCACTGGTGAACCCAAGCCAGTCCTTACAAATCGTCTGCCAGTTCTGCATCGGATGGCCAGAGATAAAGAATCCCAATACCTGCTTTTCGTTCAAAAGTTTTTTCGAAAGTGGCCACTCTTTTTCCTGGCGAATAATTGCATCAATCGGAGCAGAAAGCCTCACCTCTTCCGCCTTGAAATCATCAAAAAGTGAACTCTGACCGAGTTCAGCTTTGGCCAGTTCTTCTTGACCGTAAGTGATCAAGTTTTCAATCGAAGAAAACAGTGCCGCACGAGTCAGGTTGGTTCCTTCAATCAGAGAATCCATTCCACCGGATAAAATCAAAGACTCGAGCACTTTCTTATTCACTTTACGCATGGACACGCGTTTACAGAGATCGAGGACTGAGGTGAAAGGTCCGTTCGCACGGGCTTCCAGAATGGATTCAACCGCAGAACCTCCCACGCCCTTGATGGCTTCGAGACCGAAGCGAATGGCCTTTTTGAATCCGTTGATGGGTGTAGGCAGTTCTTCAACGGTGAAATACTGGGATGACCCATTCACATCTGGAGGGAGTACGGTGATTCCCATGGAACGTGCATCGTTAGTGTATTTTGCCAACTTATCGGTGTCGGTCATTTCGGTGGTGAGTAATGCCGCCATGAACTCAACCGGAAAATGGGTTTTCAGATAACCCGTCTGATAAGTAATCGCTCCATAGGCAGCCGAGTGGGATTTATTGAATCCGTAGTCAGCGAACTTAGCCAGGAGATCAAAAAGAGCATCAGCTTTTTTAGCGTCCACGCCTCGCTCGGTTGCACCCTTGATAAAAATTTCTTTGTGCTTGGCCATTTCATCGGCCTTTTTCTTACCCATTGCACGACGAAGCATATCTGCTTGTCCAAGCGTGTAGCCTGCAACGTCACGAGCGGTCTGCATCACCTGCTCTTGGTAAAGAATGACACCATAAGTGTCTTTCAAGATGATCTCTAACTGTGGGAGTTCATACTTGGTTTCCAGACGTCCATGCTTACGATCAATAAAATCATCAACCATGCCTGAACCCAGCGGACCAGGACGATAAAGAGCGTTGATCGCAGTTAAATCTTCAAGAGAATTGGGAATGATTCTTTTACAAAGATCCTTCATCCCGTCTGATTCAATCTGGAACACACCGTTCGTGTTACCACTTGAAATCAAATCAAAGACTTTTTGATCACGATAAGAGATCGCCTTCAGATCAAACTGTTCATTTTCTTTCTGTTGCTTGATGAACTTCACCGCATTATCGATCACGGTCAAGGTTTTCAGTCCCAGAAAGTCGAATTTAACGAGACCGATTTTCTCGGCGTAATCCTTATCAAACTGAGTGACGTAATCTCCGTCTTTAGAAACATAAAGTGGACAATACGAATTGATCGGTTCTTCGGTGATGATCACACCGGCTGCGTGCATTCCGGCATTCCGGGTCAAGCCTTCCAGTTGTAAAGAGTATTCCCAAACCTTGCCTAATTTCGGATCACTTTCGACTTTTGCTTTCAAGTCAGGGGACTGCTCGTAAGCATCTTTCAATTTGATATTCAATTCATCGGGAAACAATTTCGTAAGCTGATCGGTATCAGAAAACGCAAGACCCAAGACTCGACCGACATCTTTCACTACGGCTTTTGCCTGAAGTTTACCAAAGGTGATGATCTGAGAAACCTTGTCTTTACCGTACTTGCGTTCAACGTATTCAATCACCTGACCGCGTTTGTCCTGACAAAAGTCGATATCGAAATCGGGCATCGATACACGTTCCGGGTTAATGAAACGCTCAAAAAGAAGATTAAACTCAAGGGGGTCAATATCCGTGATCTGTAACACATACGCGACTAATGACCCGGCTCCCGAACCACGACCTGGCCCCACTGGAATCTGATTTTCTTTTGCCCATTGAATGAAGTCAGAAACGATGAGGAAGTAACCGCAAAATCCAGTCTTTTCAATCATCGATAATTCGATCTCAAGACGGTCTCGGTATTCTTTTTCCAATTCGTTCCAATTTGAAAGACGCATGCGACCTTCAGGGCCGCAAAAATGCGGTTCCTGGAAGCGCAATTCAAGACCCTTGCGGGATTGATCCTTGAAATATTGAACTTCATCAAATTGATCGGCTTTGCTCACGCCGTCCGGACGAAAATTCGGAAGATGGTAAATCATCTTTCCTGATTCATCTTTAAAATTAAAAACCAGGTTACACTGCTCTGCGATTTTCAGTGAGTTTTCGTAAGCTCCCGGAAAAGCCTCGAGCCGGGTTTTCATCATCTCACCCGATTTAAAATAATGTTCCGGCGGGACAAGACTCTTTGGACGACCAACATCCAACTGACGCCCAAGAGGAATACACTGAAGAATCTCATGAGCTTCAGCATCTTTAGGGTCCAGATAATAACAATCACTGGTACCGACGAGTTCCACTCCGTATCGAGTAGCCATTTCTACCAAGCGTTGATTGACGGATTCCTGTTCCGGAAGTCCGTTATCAACGACTTCGAGATAAAAATTTTCTTTAAACCGTTTTTTAAACCACTCGATCGACTTGATTGCTTCTTCATCTTGAGAAGTCAACAGACGATAACCGATCTCACCTCGAATCGAGGAACTGAGAATGATCAGGTCATCACCGTACTGATCGAGTAATTCGCGGTCACACACGCCTCGTACTAAATCACTGAGAGGCGTTTTGTTATTTTGTCCGTCAATGAAGGCTTGAGTGAGAAGCTTACAAAGGTTTTCGTAACCTTTTTTATTTTTACAAAGTACGACCAATGAAAAAAGTTGCTTCCCTTTTGTGGCGCCCTTTTCTTCAAAAACCTGATCCCGACCGTCGGGGCTGTAAACCAACTCGCAACCAATGATGGGTTTGATGCCTGCATCTTTACAGGCATAATAAAAATCAATCGCCCCGAATACGTTATTGGTATCGGTCATTGCAATCGCAGGCATTCCTTCGGCTTTGGCCCGCTCGATCAGTTTTTTCACCTTGATCGTGGAATAAAGAAAACTGTATTGCGTGTGCAAATGCAAATGCACAAACGGTGTTTTTTCAGTAGCGATTGCTCCAGTCAGTTCACTCACCCGTGACAACCTCCACCACAGCAGTCATCGCCCTTATTGGTTTTGCACGAACCTTCGTCATCACCGTGGTGATCATGTCCGCAGCCGTGTTCATCAGCAGCAAACAGTGCTTCAAACTGCTCGTCGTAGATTTTGGTGTCATTGACATAATTGGCTGCTGAAATTTTCATGAAAGAAATTTCTTCAGCAGTCAATTCTCGAACTGCTTTCGCAGGAGACCCCTGTATCAAACTCTTGGGTGGAAACACTTTGTCTTTGGTCACCAGTGCTCCTGCCGCAACGATCGAATCATCATTGATCACGGCTCCATCCAAAATGGTCGCTCCCATACCAATCAAAATGCGATTTTTAATGGTACAACCATGCAAAGTCACTCGATGACCAATCGTCACATCATCTCCAATCAGAAGCGGAGATCCCTTCATCGGTGGTTTTTCACGAGTGACATGCAAGACCGATCCATCTTGAACGTTGGTTCGGCTACCGATGCGAATCAAGTTCACATCACCACGAATCACGGTTTGAAACCAAACCGAGCTGTTTTCACCGATCACTACGTCACCGATGATGTCTGCACTCGGCGCAATGAAACAGGAATCAGGAATTTGAGGCTCAATATTATTGAATGGAAAAATCATAAAATATCACTTTCATGGGTCAATCGCGATTCAGTTTAGAACTGAACCCTGATTGAACGGCTATTGCACGACCTCGCTCGATGCATAGTTATTGGTATACTCTATAGCTTCGCTTGATTCTGCAAATTGAGGATCATGGATCAATTCTCCGGTCAAAGACAAAGCACTTGCAGAAGTGATCTTCACTTGAAAGAATTGGCCGAGCAAATTTCGATTCGAGTGATCGACAAAGTTCACTGGGCGATTACAGGTGGTGCGAGCAGTCCAAACGCGACCCTCTGCTTTTTCATTCTTGGCCGACTCACCATTGGTGTTTTTAGCCAGATTCTGAGTTTTGGCAACTTGTTCCACCATCACTTCCATCACTTGCCCGATGCGTTCGCTGTACATTTTTTTTGAAATCAGCAACTGGTGCTGTAAAAGCTCATTCAAGCGACGATTTTTCACATCGGCAGGAACATCGTCAACCATCTTTGCGGCGCGGGTGCCCGGTCTTGGTGAATAGGCAAACGCAAAAATGTTGTCGTATTGAATTTCATCGAGCAACTTGATCGTCTCTTGAAATTCTTCTTCCGTTTCTGTTGGAAAACCAACGATCAAATCTGTGGAAAGTCCCACTTCAGGAACCAGTGATTTCAAGCGTTTCATCTGCTTGATGTAATTTTCAATCTGATGGTGTCGACCCATTTTCGTCAATACTCGGTTTGAACCAGACTGAACGGGTAAATGCAGGTGCTTTGCAAGCTTTTTGCACTTCTGATAGCACTCGATCAACTCGTCACTGAAGTCCAAAGGATGAGACGAAGTAAACCGAACGCGCTTCAGTTTTGCCAATCGTGGATCTTTTTCGATTGCGTACAACAACTGAGGAAAGTTTTCTTCTCCCGCACGTGGTCCGACCTTACCGATGATGTTATTCAATTCTTTTGGTTCATAGCCATGAACGTTGGGGTTTCCCTTACCGAATGAATTTACATTTTGCCCCAGTAGCGTCACTTCACGAACACCTTTTGAAACCAGCGCCGCAAGATCATCGAGAACTTCCTGGATGGTGCGGGATTTTTCCCGGCCACGGGTGAACGGAACAATGCAGTAGGTGCAATACTTGTCACAGCCTTTCATGATGTTCACAAAGGCTGCTGCTTTTGAACCATGAACCTTGGTTTCGGTGGAATACGCAAGAGTCTTGTCAAAAGTGGTTTGTACAAAATGCTTTTCGCCGTTTTCGGCTTTATGAACGAGTTCAGGCAAATGATCGATGGCATCAGGACCAAAAACAAAATCCAGATAAGGAGCTCGTGAAAAAATTTCTCCTTTATCGAGCTGGCCTACGCAACCGCCCAAGGCGATGATCGGCTGTTTACCAGAGATCGGTTGACCTCGTTTATTTTTACCATTCTGACCGGCATCTTTTAAAATCTGTTGTTCGCCCAAAAATGAAACGGCTTTATGAACCGCTTTTTCACGAACAGAACATCCATTAATAATAATGAGATCTGCCTCTTTGGCGTCTGGTGTAGGCACCATTCCCTTTTCACCCATCAACGCAATCATGCGCTCGGTGTCGGCAACGTTCATCTGGCAGCCAAAGGTTTTAATGTGAACTTTTTTAGGAGTGTTGAGGTCTGAGGCAAGATTACCACTCTGGGCTGATCCTGATGTTGTGCTATCCGTATTCATATTTTCCTCCCGGAGTAACGGTATAAATCCGGCCCCGATCA
>CAZZLF010000046.1:0-9008 GCA_964654965.1 uncultured Bdellovibrio sp. | reverse complement strand
TGCATTGCTACTCGTTTCGGATCTTCCGCTCAAGCGCGGAGGAATCAAGACGAAAAAATCCGCCAGTACGGTTTTTAAAAATTTCACCGATTTGCATCTGGAAATCGGAATCAAATCGATGAGCGAAATCGCTTCACGCGGTGAGCACATTCGACACTATAAATGGTAGGCAAGAAAACATGATTCAGAAGATTATCGATTTTTTCACAAACGATTTGGCAATTGACCTGGGAACGGCGAATACGCTGGTGTTTTCGAAGGGTCGCGGTTTGATTATGAACGAACCTTCTGTTGTGGCCATTCACCGGAACGCACGCGGACAGACTCGAGTTCTTGCAGTCGGTAAAGAAGCGAAAGAAATGCTGGGAAGAACTCCCGGATCCATCCAGGCGATTCGCCCTTTGCGTGATGGAGTGATCTCCGATTTTGAAGTGACTCAGGCGATGCTGAAATATTTCATCCGTAAGGCCAGTGAAGGTCGAAGCCACATCCGTCCGCGCATCATGATTTGTATTCCTTATGGAATTACACAAGTCGAAAAACGTGCGGTGAAGGAATCCGCTCAATCTGCAGGCGCGCGTGAAGTTTATCTGATCGAGGAGCCGATGGCTGCTGCAATTGGTGCCGGTCTTCCGATCCGTGAACCAAGTGGGAATATGATTGTGGACATTGGTGGTGGAACGACCGAAGTGGCCGTGATTTCACTCGGTGGGATTGTTTATTCCAAATCCGTTCGTGTTGCCGGTGACAAGTTTGACGATGCAATCGTGAATTATATCAAAAGAAAATACTCATTGCTGATTGGTGAGCGTACTGCAGAACAGATCAAGCTCACGATCGGTTGTGCATACCCTTTTGAAGATGAAAAAACATTTGAAGTCAAAGGACGTGACTTGATCAGTGGTGCGCCTAAGACAATTGAACTCAATAGCGAAGAAATCAGAGATGCATTAGCTGAACCGGTTTCAGCTGTAGTGGATGCAATCAAAGTTGCACTCGAGAGAACACCTCCTGAGCTTGCTGCTGATATTGTTGATAATGGAATTGTCCTGGCGGGTGGTGGGGCTTTGTTGGCCAATCTCGATATCTTGATCAAGGAAAAGACCGGATTGCCAGTCACCGTAGCAGAAGATCCACTCACTTGTGTCGTTCGTGGTTCGGGTAAGGCGCTAGAAGATTTGGATCTTCTTCGCAAAGTTACTGTGATGTAATCCATCGGGATTACGAAATCAGGCAGTCATGGCATACAACAAGCGAGATCACTATTATCATAAGGCGAAAGAAGACAACTTTGCCGCCCGGTCTATTTATAAGCTTGAAGAGATTGACCAAAAGTACAAGATCATCAAATCCGGAATGAAGGTTCTGGATCTTGGAGCTGCTCCAGGCTCATGGTCTCAGTATCTTTCTCAAAAAGTGGGTGAAAAAGGGCGAGTTTTGGGTGTTGATTTGATTCGTGTGGCCCTCACGCTGCCAAATGCGGTTTTTATTCACGCCGATCTTAGAGACATCAATCTAGACCAAATTTTCATTGAACACGGTTTTGAGCCTGTTTTTGACGGGGTTTTTTCAGATATGGCACCGAAAACCACCGGCATTCGGGTGACCGATCAGGCCCGATCCATGGAGCTTTGCGAATTGGCCCTCAATGTTGCCGACCGTTTCTTGCGTCCCGGAGGGAATTTTGTTTGCAAATTCTTTCATTCTGACGACTTCATTGAATTGAAAAAGATGATGGAAGCCCGTTTCGGAAGGGTTGAAGTCTTGCGTCCGAAGAGCACCCGTAAGGAAAGCAAAGAGATCTTTTTGATTGGTATTTCACGCAAAAAGCTCGCCTAAATGCTTTTAGTTTATTAAATACAAACTATTTAAAAATAAATTGACAACCTGAAGTCTTTCCCTTAGATTCACCTTCGTTTGCAACAATGTAATTCGTGAAGGAACGGTGAAATGAAACAGGTGTTTTCCAGAATTTTGAGTGCTGCTCTTGGCGTGATGTTTTTTCTTCCAGGAGCATTTGCCATAGACGACCCTGCACTGGGTTCACTTCATCCTGTGCGCCTTATTGAAATCACATCAGATTATTATCCGGGTGAAAAATATTATCTCGGATACATGGAATCGGATGATCATTCTATTGCTCAGTTTTTCTACGAAGAGAATAGCGGTAAAATGAACTATTACACTTGGGAACAAATGAATGCCGGTGATATTCCGATCATTCAGACTTCTTATAATGGAACGGTTTATGACTTGGTGAGAGTCACATTGAATCAAAACCTGAACGAAAATTCATATTTTGTAGAACTGAGTTACATGAAAAATGCGATCACCGGTTCGCGTCGGGTGAACACTTTGAAGCTCGCGTATCAGCCTCAAAAAAACAATTACGAACTTTTATATGGCAGTAAATTTGAAGAGCCGGTCAACCAGGCTCGTGCCATCACCAATTTCATAGGGTCAATTCCGGTCGGAATTGATTATGTGATTTATTCAAAATAGGAGAGAGAGATGAGAAACTTATTTTGCTTGTTAGTCATGTTTTTTGGAATGGGATCGGCTTATGCTGGATCAACTACTTTGATCACTTTGAAATCAGAGGCGATGCCTGACAAAACTGCGTATCTGGGGGTGAATACCAATACGGCCAATCAAATTATCGGCGTGTTTTATAAGGGCGTCAGTGGTGTCGTTGAAAATTACAGTAGTCAAGATCTGTTGAATTCAAAACAGGTTTTATTTGAGAAAAAAGGCTATAAGCTGGTCACGATCAAAGCGACAGCTTCGACTTCCACCTCTCTTGCTCTCAATTTAAATTATTTGCGTAATGCCCTCAATAATGAGTCGGGTAGAAGATCCTTCAAGATCAAATATAACGCAAGCTTAAGCAAATATGAGCTTTATGATGAAAACGGTCGTTATGTGTCAAAAGCTTACGTGACCACGAATCGAAATTTGATCGGCATGGAGGTTGGAATCGACGAGTTCCAAACCCAGTGATATGATTCATTCATGTCTCAAAAGTTAGAGTGTAAAGGATGGATCCAAGAAGCAGCTTTGCGCATGCTTCGTAACAATCTTCACCCCGATGTAGCTGAAAGACCTGAAGACCTTGTTGTTTATGGTGGAATCGGTAAAGCTGCAAGAAATCATGAGTCTTACCTTGCGATTCAGGAAACTCTAAAATCCTTGAACGACGATGAGACACTTCTGATTCAAAGCGGAAAGCCAGTCGTTGTCTTTCGTTCACATGTGGATGCTCCCCGAGTGTTGCTTGCGAATAGTCTTTTGGTTCCGAATTGGGCAAATTGGGAACACTTCAATGAACTCGATCGAAAAGGCCTAATGATGTACGGTCAGATGACCGCAGGCTCTTGGATCTATATCGGTACACAAGGCATCATCCAAGGAACTTACGAAACGTTTGCCGAAGCGGGTCGTCAGCATTTCAATGGTGATCTTCGAGGGCGGGTTATTCTTACCGCGGGTTTAGGTGGAATGGGTGGAGCACAACCCCTTGCGGCATCCATTGCCGGAGCGGTTTCACTCACTATCGAAGTTGATCCTGCTCGCGCTCAGCGCCGAATTGAAACCAAATACATTGACGAACTTTACGACAATCTCGATGAAGCATTGACAGCCGTTGAGCGGGCAAAGTCCGCAAAGGCAAACACCTCAATCGGTGTGATTGGAAATGCTGTTGATGTTTTAGCTGAATTGTTGAAACGCAATTTTCATGCAGACATGGTGACCGATCAAACCAGTGCGCATGATGAATTGAATGGATATGTTCCTCACGGAATTTCTCTGCAAGAAGCCTATGCACTTCGCAAAACTAATCCTGAAAAATACAAAGCAATGGCCATTGCCAGCATGGGTAAACATGTGGAGTACATGTTGGAGTTTCAAAAACGCGGATCGATCACGTTTGATTATGGAAATAACATTCGTGCACAGGCAGTAAAGGCAGGAGTAAAGAATGCTTTTGATTTTCAGGGATTCGTGCCCCTGTTTATCCGTCCGCAATTTTGTGACGGCCGCGGTCCTTTTCGATGGGTAGCGCTTTCGGGTGATCCTGAAGATATCGCTGTCACCGATCGAGAGCTGAAAAAATTATTCCCCAACAATAAAGGAATGCATCGTTGGTTGGATGTAGCAAGTGAGCGAATCCGTTTTCAAGGGCTGCCTGCAAGAATATGCTGGCTCGGTTTTGGAGAACGCATGAAGGCAGGTTTGTTGTTCAACGAACTCGTCCGCTCTGGAAAAGTAAAAGCGCCGATCGTGATTGGTAGAGACCATTTGGATTGCGGTTCCGTTGCATCTCCTAATCGTGAAACAGAAGCGATGAAAGATGGTTCTGATGCAGTTGCCGATTGGCCAGTGTTGAATGCTATGATCAACGCTGTGAATGGCGGTTCATGGATCAGTCTGCACCATGGTGGAGGTGTGGGTATGGGGTATTCAATTCATTCTGGAATGGTCATTGTTGCCGATGGAACTGATGCTGCAGCCAAAAGATTGGAACGAGTGTTGACGAGTGATCCTGGAATGGGAATTGTTCGTCATGCAGATGCAGGTTATGAAAAAGCAATTCAAAACGCGAAATCACAACTTCCTGAATATGGCGCTAGGATGCCAATGATTCGTTAATATGGCATCAACGGTACAGTCATTCATTCATGCTTCCCGACTCTATACCGCTCAGGGAATTTTAGAGAAAAATGGCCGCCATCTTGTTCCTGAAGATGTTTCTGCGATTGAAGATGGTGCCATTGTTTTTGATTCAAAAAAAATCATCTGGGTCGGTAAGACCAGTGAACTTCCTGGAAAATATAAGAAAGTAAAAACCACCAATCTCAAAAATAAAAAAGCGATCATTCCAGGTTTGGTCGATTCTCACACTCACTTGGTTTTTGCAGGATCTCGTGCCGGAGAATTTGCACGTCGTTGTGCTGGAGTTTCTTATCAGCAAATTGCTGCTGAAGGTGGTGGAATTCTCACCACCGTTAATGCCACTCGCGCTGCCTCAATTGAACAATTGTTTGAAGTCGCGTTGAAGCGTGCATTGATTGCCTATCGCTTTGGAGTGCGTACGATTGAGTGCAAATCAGGTTATGGGCTCGATCATGCAACTGAACTCAAGTGCATGATCGTGGTACAACACCTGAAAAAAGCACTTCCTCAGATGACTTTTGTCTCTACTTATTTGGGTGCGCATGCGATTCCCCAGGATCAAAAGCGGAGCAAATACATGGACGAGATGCTTCATCAGACTCTTCCTCTGGTAGCGTCAAAAAAGTTGGCCGAATTTTGCGATGTATTCATTGATCAGGGGTATTACAACCTTCATGAAGGTGAGCGAATTCTTCATGCTGCAAAAAAACTGGGTTTAAAGTTAAAAATTCACGCAGATGAACTGACGAATACCGGGTCTTCAAAATTAGCAGTGAAATTGAAAGCCCATTCCGCAGATCATCTACTAAAAATTTCGGATCAAGGAATCAAGGCTCTGGCCGGAAGTAAGACTGTTGCAACCCTTTTACCTGGAACAGCTTTTTATCTCAAAGAAAGCCATGCACCGGCACGTAAGCTTTTGGATGCTGGCGCACGGGTTGCTGTTGCCACCGATTTTAATCCGGGATCTTGTTACTCCCTCAATTTGCCATTGATGATGCACCTCTCGGCTCTTTACTTGCAAATGAACGAAGCTGAAATTTTCGCATCCGTAACTCTTAATGCTGCTGCTTCACTAGGGCTTGAGTCCAAAAAGGGTGCTTTGTTGCCAGGCTTTGATTCTGATTTTATCGTTTTGCCATACGATCGTTTTGAAGAGATGTACTACCGAATGGGCTGGTAGAATCAACCGCCAAATTATTTTTTACAATTTACCCCAGAGTTGGGTAGTGCTTTTTTGGCGCTCTCTGTGGATTTACAATCCACACAAGCAGAACTAATTTCACAAATCAATCTCTTCCACATTCCATCTCGGGCGGATTGAACTCCGTAAACCAGGATGCTGCCCATGGAGAGCAGGATCGTCAGCAAAAGGATATACTCTAAAATAGCCTGTCCGGATTCCTGGTGTGGAGAGGGTGTTTTGACTTTCACTCCTTCTATTTTAGGCTACAATTGATTCATATGGAAGAAATGGAAACTCCAAACGTGAAAAAAAAGGTTTTCCTGCCGATTGCGGTCATCTTGATTGTCATCGTCGGAATCTTGATGGTCGTCAAGGCATCCGTGAACAAGAAAGCAAGACTCAATGCCCAACCAGTGGAACTGGTGGAAGGTGCAGAGATTCCAGATATTGAACTATTTTCTTTAGATGGTTCTAAAAAAAGTTTAAACGATCTTCCGCATAAAGTGATGTTATTAAATTTTTGGGCTACTTGGTGTCACGCGTGTATTGAGGAAATGCCTTCAATGGTTACGCTGCGAAACAAATATGCTTCTCAAGGGTTTGAAATTCTTGCCGTCAATGTGGATGAAAATCCTAGTAAAGCAATTCCTCAGACTATTCAGAAATTCAATATCACTTTTCCTGTTTTCTTCGATCAAAATAACCGACTCTCTGAAATGTTTGATGTTCACGCAGTTCCTCTTTCCGTCATGATCAATCGTGACCATGAAATTGTGATGTTCGAATCCGGTGGCCGTGAATGGGATGACGAAGAAACTCAACAACTAGTCGAAAAGCTGTTGAAAGATTAATTTAAAACTCTCATAAAACAAAAAAGCCCCGAGTCATCGACCCGGGGCTTTTTTATTTTAACTTTGTAATCTGAATTATTTCTTCGGAGCGGTCTTGGTCATTGGCTCTTTGGAAGGGGAGCTCATGTGAGCCATTTTTCCTGGAGTATTGGCCACTACGTTCTTAGCAGTGTTTGCTGCTTCAACGCCGGCTGGAGTGTGGTCAGCCTGGATTGGTTTTGCTCCGATTCCGGCTTTCTCAAAAAGAACCTTGCGAAGGTCTTTCACGACTTCTGGGTGTTCTTTCAACCATTTGATCGCAGTGTCGCGACCTTGTCCGATGCGCTCGTCTTTATAAGAGAACCATGATCCGCTTTTTTCAACGAGGTTTGCATTGGTTGCAGCGTCGAGAAGATCACCCTCTTTTGCAATTCCTTCACCGTAAAGAATATCGAATTCTACTTCGCGGAACGGAGGTGCAAGTTTGTTCTTCACTACTTTTACGCGAGTACGGTTACCGATCACGTTTTCTCCGTCTTTGATTGCTTGAATACGACGGATGTCGAGACGAACGGATGCGTAGAACTTCAATGCATTACCACCGGTTGTGGTTTCAGGGTTTCCGAACATGACACCGATTTTCATTCGGATCTGGTTGATGAAGACCACGAGTGTTTTAGAACGGTTGATGGTCGCAGTCAGTTTACGAAGCGCTTGGGACATGAGACGCGCTTGAAGTCCCATGTGAGAGTCGCCCATTTCGCCTTCGATTTCGGCGCGAGGGACGAGTGCTGCAACGGAGTCAATAACCAGAATGTCGACGCCGCCGGAGCGAACGAGCATATCGGCGATTTCAAGAGCTTGTTCTCCGTTGTCTGGTTGTGAAATCAAAAGATCATCAGTTTTTACTCCGAGTTTGCGGGCATAGGTGACATCCAGGGCGTGTTCAGCATCAATATATGCAGCAATTCCACCTTGTTTTTGTGCTTCTGCAACTGCATGAAGAGCAAGGGTGGTTTTACCGGATGATTCCGGTCCGAATACTTCAATGATTCTTCCGCGGGCAAAACCGCCGATACCGAGAGCGAGATCCAAGCCGATGGATCCGGTAGGAACAACTTGAGTGTCGGCTCCGACTAGTGTTTCTTCACCAGCGAGGCGCATGACGGAACCCTTACCGAATTGTTTTTCGATGGATTGAATGGCAAGTTCAATCGCCTTGTTCTTGTTTGCTTGATCAGTTGTTTTGGTTGTGTCCATTTTTTCTCCTTGTTGTTTTCGTTTTTTTCACTTTTTAATCAATAAATCTTCAAAACCCGTACCATCACTCGATTTCAAAACGGCTTCACAGCGTGTAGGGACTGCATTCGAATTTTGTTCTTCCAGCTCTTGAGTCAATTCATTGCAACCGTTTCCTGCGGGTTGAGGTTGCTGAGGAATGCAATCGGGTGAATCTTTCGGGCAAGATAGTCTGACGTGAAAATGTTCGTCATGGCCTGCCCATGGGCGAAGAGCGCGGAGCCAGGTTGATTCTGACGAAGGGATCGTTGCGCAAAGATAAGTCTTGATTGCAGGGTTCACAAAAATCCGCTCTACGTTCGGATTGAGTGCGGTGAGTTTCAGTTTGATGATTTGCTCTTCAGTGAATTTTTTGGGATCAACTTTTCCATTTGAATCGAGCATGACCACCGATTGAATCTTTTCACGTTCTTCAAGAGAGAGTGAGCGCTCGTTTTGTTCTGGATGAGTCCAGAACCAGAGGTCGACATCCAGACCCATCTGATGGCTGGCGTGTCCGAAGGTCATGGGACCGCCGCGAGGTTGGCTGATGTCTCCAACCAGAATGCCGGAATGGATTGTAGAGAGAGCAGAGCCAAGATTCTGAATGAATTGCAAAGTAGAAGGGTGGCCGTAAAAACGATTGCGGGATGGGCGCATGATTTGAAAACCTGGGCCGTCGAACGGAAGACTTTGAGCGCCGGTGATGCAACCGCTGGTGTAGAACCCGATCGACTCCGGTGCACCCGAAGTTGGTTTTAAAACATCACCCCAGCCTAAAAACATGATTCCTAAAAAGATCCCCATAAAAATGAAGTATCGTTGGGTTTTGGAAATGTAAAGTTGATGAAATTGAAAAAAACAGAAAAAAATTTCTTTATGCCGCTTTGCAGAAAAGTGTAGAGCTCAATTTTTTTAAGTTATTGTATTTTGTTGCAATTGTTTTGGCAATTTTTGGTTTCCATAATACCACTCAGATTATCCTGAACGTGGGCGCATCCTCAGCATTAATATTAATTTTTGCATCTATAAGTGCAATT
>CAZZLF010000045.1:0-9065 GCA_964654965.1 uncultured Bdellovibrio sp. | reverse complement strand
TATTTTTGAAATTCCTGATATGCAAATGAGGATTGAAATTCCTGACTCACGGGTTTTGCTGAAAATGCAATCAATCCGCAGATGCCGATGATGCCGACACCTGATACCCCATATTTAAAATACTTTTTTGAAATGAATTTACGCCAGTCCACATATTCATATCGGAAAAGCACTGGTATTCTTTAGATTTTGCGACAATCCTGGAAGGATTACGCCACTTTTTTGGCTGGCTTGAGGGCGAGTTGATCCCTGATAAACGGAAGTTCATAAGCTTTTGCATCTACAAACAACTTGTAGAGCAATGCATCCAGCTTTCCTTTTTTGACATCTTCACCCAAAATTTTCAAAGCGGTTTCATTTGATACCGAAGCCTTGTAAGGGCGATCCTTAGCGGTCAAAGCATCATAAATATCACAAATGGCAAGCATCCGACTCTGAATTGAAATCGAATCCGACTTCACTCCATCAGGATAGCCGGTACCATCGAGTTTTTCATGGTGGTAATGAGCAATATCGGGAACTTTCTCCAAGCCGCGACCCCATGGAACCATTTTCAAAATGTCATAAGAGAATGAAACGTGTTTTTCAATTTCATTACGCTCTTCGACGCTCAATGAACCCTTGGTGATACAAAGGCGTTCTTTTTCATACTGGTGAAGGGCGCAGCAATACTCCCCCTCACCGACATCGATTTGAAGCTTGGTCAATTCTGCAATTCCTTCTGAAACTTCCTGAGGTAAAAGAGAAGGCTCATTTGCTGCACGAATCAATTGAAGTGCTCGGTCCAGTTCACGTAATTTTCTGGCGCGCTCTAACTGGTCTTTTTCTGCACTCATCTGATTGATCACGGCACTTCTCATCATCTTGAAGCGCATTTCTATCAGTTGCATTTCCCAGGGATAAAGCTTTTTCTCTTTTTGAAGAATATTTTCTCGAACCGAAATCTTTCCAATATCATGCAACATTGCCGCATAACGGATTTCTCTCATCTGAGTCGCACTGAATTCCAATAAGGTCAGCGGACCGGAAGATTCTCGATTTACCGCTTCAGCAAGATTCAAAGTCAGATCACAAACGCGCTGAGAGTGACCGGATGTGATCGGGTCACGCGCTTCAATTGCCGTAACACAAGCGTTCACAAATCCTTCAAGAATCTTTTCCTGTTCATAAACCAAGGTGCTATTTTCGATTGCCAAAGCTGCCTGTCCAGAAACAACGGCGCAAAGTCGCTCATCTTTTTCGTCGAATCCCACAGCTAGTTCGATATCAAATGGAATCTTGTTGATCAGTTGGACCACACCAACAAGATCTCCTCTCGGCGTTATCAGAGGAGCAGAAAGAATATTACGGGTGTAATACTGATCAACCACATCGTTCCAGCTTTCTGAAACGGTTACATCCACATCACCATTCACCGGTGATGCATACGATTCCTTGAAAACTTTTTTGTGTAAACCGGTTTTTCCGACCAACGTTGTTTCATCTAGGCGGAACACCAGAGCCTTCAAAGACTCTGGAACAGTTTCGATGTTCCGGCTTCGGGTGATCATGGATTTGAAAACGAGGACTTCCTCTCCTTGCAAATTTTTTTGCATGGTATAGATCGATCCCCCATCACAACCGATCAGGTCGAGAAAGGAACTCAGGATAGAATGCAAGTCTCTGGTTAAGGACTCAAAAGCCATACTGGTATTTTATCGTCATTTTGCCCAATAACTTAATACCTATATTTACAGCGTCAAAAGCTTAGACACTCTGACACCAATGTTGGCAATTTTTCAAACAGTCGAAACCCTAAAAAATAGAACGCTCAACCCAAAACTCTTGTAAACACTACATTTTTTACTCTGTCCGGATTTTAGACCATTCTGGCTTGAAGCTTGCTTAATCCACCAGAAGAGAGAACTTTTTATGAAACAATTTTCGTTTAAAACGTTTGCGCTGTTTTCCGCACTCACCTTGAGCGCCTGCGGCCCACAAGCATTCGCTCCTTCCACAATCATTTCTGATCAAACCGCAGCTGGTGGATTTAACCTCGCTCCCAAAGTCGACATCGTTCTGGGCGTGAGCCAGAGTGGCGGAATGAACAATATCCAAACCCAAGTGGGTCCGGCAATTCAGCAGTTTATTGCCAACTTGAAACAGCAGGGCTGGGATTATCGCTTTGTTGGGATTTCACTGAGAGAAGAGTTTGTGGGATCTCCTCAATCCCTCAACCATAATGTAGCGGCTTCGCGATACCACACGAATTATTCTGAATCAGAATGGCTAAAGCCCTATCCAGGTGCGACTTATCTCGACCTTTCTGGCAATCCAAACCCGCTTTTCCTTCTGAATCCAAATTACTTCAACCCTAACGTCATTATTCCGAATCTTAGCACTTCCAATAATGATGGACGTCAACCGGGTTTGAAGATTCAAGCTGACTTTTTGAACCGTAGCGATGTTCGAAATGAATTCCTAAGACCAGACGCCCTTCTCGCAGTCATCACCATCACCAATGAACGCGATACTTCGGCAGGCTGGACCAGCTCATGGAACGGATACAACCCGAATCCGGTGGTTGCGAGTGTGTTCACGAATCAAATGAAAGCGGTTAAAGCGGTTCCTTTGATGGCGAAATATTACGCGATCGTGGCGGAACAGACCAATAACTGTGTCGGCAGCATTGCCCGCGTTGGCACTGCCTATATCGATGCAGCACTCTCGACCAATGGTGAACATTACAATCTTTGCTCAAGCAGCTCTGCTATCAGCAATTCACTTTATGGAATTTCCCAGCACTTGCAAAAACAGACTTTGAACTTCCATAAAGAATATCTCGTGATTTCAACACAACCAGACCAAGGAACACTCAAGGTTTACAAGAACGGCTCCTTGCTTTCACAAAACAGTACTAACGGATGGACCTACGTTGGATATCAAACCAACCAAAATACGGTATATCTTGAAACGAATTCGAATGACCCTAGCCAGAGATTCTATATGTCACCTACTTCGGGATACATGATCAAACTCAATGGATCAGCGATCCTCAGCGGTAAAGATACCGCCAGAGTCGAGTACATGAATCAGGGTGCACAGTACTCAAATTAATAGGAAAACTCAGCCATGAAACTCAAGAGCCCACTTCTGGTAATATCCTCGCTTGCCTTATCAATCCTATTTGCTGCATGTGCCAATGAAAGAACTACAACCTACGAAGATCCACGCGCGAAAATCACAAATAGAACTACTGTTGATCAAACCGTGAATCAGTCCTCCACGCTTCCTTCCCAGAATCCCGAGTTTGTTGAAATCATCTCTACCAAAAAAGACGGAAAAGCTGCCGAAAAACTGTATGAGGCTCTCCATGTTTTAGAAGTGGCGATGGAAAAGCCTGAAAACGTACTTTGTGAATTCATTCCGCAAACTCGTTTGAAAAAATCCCTTGGCAGGCTGGAGTGTCTCAAAATGTTCCCGACCGACAATGAAGATCCCTCGTTGACCAGCTATCGATGCCAGATCAAATACGGAAACGATGATGAATTGAAGAATTATGATGAGTCACTGTTTCAACAGCTGAATACCAACGAAGAGTTCAATCCCCACGGATATCTCGGCTATAGAACCTATTCCAAAACCATCGGACGCTTCCATTGCCACCGTATGATTTCAGAAAGCACCCAGCAGACTCGTTTTGAATGCGGTGTAGACATGATTTATAAAGCCATTCTAAAGTAAAATTATTGGCACGTTGGAATACCATTCTTGATGGGTTAATCTACTTTCATGAATAAAACAGTTTTGATCACCGGAGCCGGCGGTTATGTCGGCAGTCTCATCACTCAAGCACTAGCCAACGGAACTCATGAAGAAACCGGCTACTGCCCTGAAAAAATTATCGCCCTCGATGTACGGGATTGTCCTTCAGCGTTTAAAAACCTTTCAAAAGTCACTTTTTTCAAAAATGACATCCGCTCGCCAGAACTGGCCCAAATCATCGAAGAACATAAACCCGATGTCGTCTGCCACCTCGCCTCGATCGTGACGCCGGGAAAAAACAGCAACCGAGAATTCGAATATTCCGTTGATGTCCTCGGAACAAGAAATGTTCTCGATGCCTGCGTAAAAGCGGGTGTAAAAAAAGTCATCATCACCAGTTCAGGTGCTGCTTATGGATATCATGCCGACAATCCGATGTGGCTAAAAGAAGATCATCCACTGCGTGGTAATGTCGAATTCGCTTATTCTGATCACAAAAGACTCGTTGAAGAAATACTGAAGGAATACCGGGAAAAACATCCGCAGTTAAAACAACTCATTTTGAGACCAGGAGCTGTCATCGGAAAAACCGTGAAAAATCAGATTACCGATCTTTTTGATAAGCCGGTAATTCTCGGTATCGCCGGATCCGACTCCCCATTCACCTTCATCTGGGATCAAGACGTGGTGAACATTCTCATTAGAGGTATTTCAAACGATAGCAGTGGAGCTTTCAATTTGGCAGGAGACGGCGCTCTCAGCATGCGTGAAATCGCGCGGATCTTGAAAAAACCGTATCTGCCGATTCCACCAATGGTTTTAAAATGTGCCCTCACGGTTTTGAAAAAGACCGGACTCACCCAATATGGGCCGGAACAAATTCGCTTTCTTCAATACCGTCCCGTTCTTTCGAACGATCAACTGAAAAGCAAATTCAGCTACATACCGAAAAAAACGAGTAAAGAGGCTTTTTTGTATTATTTATCCAGTAAGATGAACTGATTCAAAAAATCAGCTCGCTAGAAAACCATTTCCGGAATCTCGCCTTCAACGATCAAAGGCGCTTCCGTGAATTTGACAATTTCTTCCACACTCACTCCGGGCGCTCGCTCCAACAATTTTAGCCCTTTGGGTGTGACATCGATCACGGCAAGTTCGGATACAATCCGATTCACGCAACGTTCTCCGGTCAATGGAAGTGAACATTTTTTTAGGACCTTGCTTTTACCATCTTTAGAGACGTGTTGCATGGCAACCACGACTCGCTTGGCACCGGCAACCAAATCCATTGCTCCACCCATGCCTTTGACCATTTTACCCGGAATCATCCAGTTCGCGATATCCCCGTTCTCTGCAACTTCCATTGCGCCTAAAACCGTGAGATCAATTTTACCCGCTCTGATCATCGCGAAAGAATCTGCACTGGAAAAGAAAGATGCGCCAGGAATCACCGTAACGGTTTCCTTACCTGCATTAATCAAATCAGCATCAACTTCCATCTCGCTTGGATAAGGCCCTAGACCCAAGATTCCATTTTCACTCTGCAAAACAACATTGACACCCTTGGGAATGTAGTTGGCCACCAAAGTTGGAATACCAATACCGAGGTTCACATAATAACCATCACGCAATTCTTTAGAAATTCTTTGTGCAATTTGCTCACGAGATAAAGCCATTATTGATTTCCTCCACGAAGCACTTTGCGCTCAATTCTCTTTTCATAGTTCTTACCCTGAAAAATTCGATGAACATAAACTCCTGGCAAATGAATTTGATCCGGGTCCAACGCTCCCACTGGAACCAGCTCTTCCACTTCAGCAATCGTGATTTTTCCTGCCATCGCGCAGAGAGGATTGAAGTTTCGAGATGTTTTACGGAAAACAAGATTCCCCATTGCATCGCCCTTCCACGCCTTCACGATTCCAAAGTCACCGATGATCGCTTTTTCTAAAACGTATTTACGTCCATCAAATTCGCGAACTTCTTTTCCATCTGCGACGATGGTGCCTACTCCGGTGGGAGTGAAAAACGCTGGAATCCCAGCCCCACCTGCACGAAGACGCTCAGCGAGAGTTCCTTGTGGAGTCATTTCCAATTCCAACTCCTTGCTCAACACCAACTGTTCAAACAACTTATTTTCGCCGACGTAGCTTGAAATCATCTTTTTTACTTGGCGTTTTTCAAGCATGAGCCCTATCCCGAATCCATCTACGCCTGCATTGTTGGATGCACAGGTAAGATTCCGAACACCCTTTCGAACGATTGCGGCGATGGTATTTTCAGGAATTCCACAAAGACCAAACCCACCCATAGTGAGCACGGCTCCATCAAAAAAATCTTTTACTGCCTCATCTGGGCCACTGATGATTTTATTCATAATTTCCTCGAGCCAACACTATAAGAAAAGAATGAAATGACGGCAATCATTTCATTGAGCTGAAACGTTGAATTACCGTTTTGACGCGGGAGACCTGAGTGAGGTTTGCCGATTATAGCTTCGAAAGCATCTCATCCGTTACCGGATTCACCTGAAGCTGAGTTGCTTTAGTTCGAGCTTCTTCGCCCAATAGAGAAGAGAGATATCGTTCTGTCTGGCTTGCGAGAATCACAACAATCGTTTTTCCACTGGATTCCGGCTTTGCTGCATAATTCAGAGCAGCTTGAATTGCCGCTCCAGAACTAATTCCCACCGGAACACCTTCTTCTAAAATTACTTTTTTAGCCATGGCAATGGCTTGTTCACTACTCACCTGCTCCACACCATCCAATAATGAACGGTCAAAATTTTTAGGAACAAAGCCGGCGCCGATTCCTTGAATTTTATGCGGACCTGGTTTTCCACCCGAAATCACCGGTGACTCTATTGGCTCAACGGCAATCATTTTCACGCCCGGTTTTTTTTCTTTTAAAAATCTTCCGACACCAGAAAAAGTTCCACCGGTTCCAACGCCTGAAATTACGACATCCACTTTTCCTTGAGTGTCGTTCCAAATTTCAGGTCCGGTTGTTTCATAGTGAATTTTAGGGTTATCTGCATTCTCAAATTGGCGAGGCATATACGCGCCTGGATTCTTTTCAAACAAATCCATCGCTTTCGCAATCGCACCCTTCATCCCGTTCGCACCAGGAGTGAGAATGATTTCCGCTCCCAACATGAGTAAAAGCATTCGTCGCTCTTGAGACATCGTTTCTGGCATGACCAGTGTGAGCGGATAACCTTTTGCTGCTGCAACGAATGCAAGTCCAATTCCGGTATTTCCCGAAGTGGGTTCAATGATTCTCATGCCTGGTTTGAGATGACCTTTTTTTTCGGCTTGATCAACCATACTGAATACAATGTGGTCGTTAACTGAACCGAGTGGATTAAAAAATTCGAGTTTAAAAAAAAGATTTGCAGTTGATCCCTGAGTGATTTTTTTCATTTGAATCAACGGAGTGTTTCCAATCGTATCGAGAATTGATTTGAAATTTGCCATGAAATCAAAATTATCACGTTTTTAATTTTTGTAAAAAATTGAATGATCGTCAATTTCGTGACTCGCGCAGAGCGCATCAAGTTTTTACACCATAAGTAAATATTCATGAGACACTAATGAAACCAAGCATTACCGAACTCAGTATGGGTTCAATTCGCAATCTGGAATTCACGGAGGAATTCGCATGTACCGTAAACTACTCTCTCTTCTTTCATTCATTGCCGCATTGGGAAGCATTTCAATTGCAGAAGCACAATCCCGCGCAGAGCCAAAAGAATGGACTTTTCTGATCTTCCTCAATGGAAATAACAATCTCGATTCATACGGCGAAATGAACATGAATCAGATGGAAAAAATCGGTTCCACCGACAAGGTGAATGTCGTAGTTCAATGGGCAAGCCTTTCTCAAGGAAATGTACGCCGTCTTTACATGACCAAGGATTACAACACCAGCAAAGTGACCTCTCCTGTGGTCGGCACTCCGAACAATTCCGACATGGGTGACTATCAAAGTTTGATTGAATTCGTAAATTGGGGAGTGAAAAACTATCCTGCAAAACACTACTTCATCAATGTCTGGGATCACGGTAGTGGATGGCACTTCACCAATCGCGGTGCTACCAAAGACATCAGCTGGGATGATGTCACCGGAAATTACATGACCACCGAACAACTGGCACTTGCTTTAAATGAATCCGCTAAAATCATCGGCCACAAAGTCGACGTTTACGGCTCAGACGCCTGCCTCATGGGAATGGTGGAAATTGCACATGAAATGAAAGATGCCGTAGATGTATTTGTCGGCTCTGAAGAAACTGAACCGGCGGATGGCTGGCCTTATGACTCATTTCTTCGCGAATGGAACAAGCTCAGTGATCTTGAAAATCCACGAGCAGTGGCAAGCACACTGACCGATGCTTACGAAGATTACTATCTTGCCAAGAATCAAAGCGTGACTCTTTCAGCGTTCGATCTCAAATTCATCGAACCACTGAATCAGGCGCTTCGTAATTTTTCAGACAGTTTTCAGGGACTTAAACCCGCTGATCTTCGCAAGATCGCGAAAGCGGCAAAAGAATCGACAAAATTCACCAATGATGACTACGTGGATCTTGGAGACTTCATCAATCATGTGAAGGCCTTGAAAATCGGAAGATTGAAAGACACCACTATGAACGATATCAGCGCCAGCGCGAAGGATTTTGTCGTTTCTAACAAAACCATCGGATTTCCAAAAGCAGAAGGTGCTGCAATCTGGATTCCTACCGACAGCAGCACGTATTCCCGCTATGCTGACCGCTACTCTCGCCTCGGTTTTGATCAGGCAACTCACTGGAGTGATGTCGCAAAAGAAATTGCAGACGCTGCAAAATAACTTTCACTGATATAAAAACAAAAAAGCCCTGATTCAAAGATGAATCGGGGCTTTTTACATTTTAGGAATGTCCCAGTATTTAGGCCAAGACGTTGGTCCATGGTCCTGCGTTGACCACGTTCTTAAAGCCTTGCTGCTTCAAGATTCCCGCAGCGATTCCGCTCCGGGTTCCCGATGCACAGCAAACCAGAATCAACCTCGAAGGATCCAACTCGTTTGCACGGGTTTGAATTTGATTCAAAGGAATATTCAAACTTCCCGGTGCCGAGGCTGAGTTATATTCTGCAGGGGAACGAACATCCACCACCAACGCTCCTTGTTCGAGATACTTTGGCATCATGGATTTCACTTTTTTAAACTTCATCACTCGCTAGACAAGATAAGTGATGAAAATAGCCGGAATAATATACATTTGAAATGAATTCATTTTTTAGTTTCCTCCATTTAGCTCTACCGCCAGTGCGGTAGCC